>JAKFYA010000251.1 GCA_021731095.1 Acidobacteriota bacterium
GGCCATCTGCACCTCATCGAAGTCACCGAAGGCCGCGCTCTCCGCATCCACCACATGCACGCCGCGGTCGCCGCTGCGGGGCGAAAACGTCTGACCCGAGATCCACTCGCGCACCTGGAAGGCCACCTCGGTCAGCGAGACGGGCGTGGCGTCGTGACCCGCGGCTGCCTCCTGCATGGCCGCGAGCCCCGCATGAATGGCGGCACGCGCCCTGAGATGGCGGCCTCCCAGCGGGTCGTCCTGGTGTGGCACCCGGTCATGCGCAAGGAGGAACGCCAGCAGGGCGTCCAGATGCGTGGCAGCCGGATGTGTGCCGGCCAGCGGCGCCAGCAGGCGCACCACCTGCAGCGCCACTACGCCGGCTCGCTCGGCCAGTCGCGCGCTCTCGTCAGCCGACCATGCTCCCACCAGGTCTGCCAGCGCCGACTCGCCTCCCAGGAAGCCCGCCTCGCTCAGCCTGCGGTCCAGCGCGTGGAGCGCGGCTGGCGAGCAGGTCGCGCCGCAGGTAAGGTGCGGTGACCGGAGGACACCCAGCAGCGACGGACGTGCGCCCCCCGAGGCCGCGCAACCCAGTACCAGATCGAGCGTGGCGGCATAGGGCTCGCCCGCGAGCGGCAGGGTGTCGAGCAGCTGACACGGCACGCCGGCCGAACGCAGCACCTCACGCGCGAGATACACATACGGCAGTGGCCGTCGCACCAGCAGGGCGATCCGGTCCAATGGTACGGCCCCCGGTTCGCGCGCCTCTGCCTTGATGCGCCGGGCGAACGCCGCCACTTCTTCCTCCCGGTCTCGGGAGACCTGCACGAGGGGACCCGTACTGTCCGCCGCTCGCGCAGGCGACGTCGCCACGGTCAGCAGGACCGGAGCACCGGACCCCTCGCCGGCCGGGACACGCATCTGACTGCAGCCTGGCAGCAGGTCCTGCAGCCGTGCCTCGAGGCCATGGATCAGCGCCGCGTCTGTCGCCACCAGGTCGAGGCGTGCGAGGCCCGGCACACGAGCCAGCAGATCGAAGTCGCATGGCCAGAGTCCGTAGGGACTCGACGCGCGGTCTCCTGTGGCAATCACCACATGGCGCCAGGGGCGCTCGACCACGGTCGCCAGCGTCCGGGCCCTGAGGTGATGCTCGTCCAGTGCGCCGGTTGCCCGACTGGCCTCGTCGAACAGCCGGAAGGCCGCGACCAGGAAGCGCGTCTGCACGGCCAGACGGGCGGCGCCGCGATCGATATCCACATTCGGTTCGAGCGCGTCAAGCGTCAGCCGCTCGAACGCCTCGATGCTGCGCATGTGGCGCTGGAGTTCGTCGTAGAACGTCAGAATCTCTGAAATGAGACCGGGCCTGAGCCTGAACGGTGGCACGAGTCCCTCCGCGACCACACGACGGCAGGCCGCGCCCATCATGGCCGCACGCTCGACGGCCGACAGCAACCGCGGTAGTCCTGGCATGCGGGTGCCGAGCCGGGGGCCCAGATCTTCGCGGGTCACCAGGTCCGGCAGCACGCAGGCTGACGCGGACGCCTCAAGGCCCCGCGCCTCGATGGCACGGCGCAGATGGAGCGCAGCCGCGCGGGTCGGCACCACGATCAGCCGGTCGCGGGCGTCCAGTGGCGACCCTTCGCTGGCCAGCCCCACCAGTGTCTGACGGAAATGACGCAGGCCGGTGACGCGGAGCAGTGTTGTGCGACGTGGTGTCGTCACGGAAGGACCGGCGGTGCCACAAAGCTGGCCAGGCCGCGTTGCGCATCTGCCAGCATCATCAGCGCGGCGGCCGCGGCCGACGAGGCGTCCCTGGCCAGCGGCACACTGGCGGAGGACACCGCGGAACGGCGTGAGGCCAGCGCCTGTTCCGCAAAGCGCCAGGCTCCGACCAGCCGCGCATGCACGTCAGCCAGGTCGCCTGGTGTCACCTGACGCTGCAACACCTCGGCACCACCGGCCAGACGGTTTGCCAGCTTGTCCAGTGTGGCCGGCTCGGGGCCGTCAAGCCGCCGGATCGACTCCAGCGCCGGCTGCGCACGCACCAGTTGCAGCAGGGGCGGACCCACCGCACGCTGATAGGCACGGTAGAGGCCGCGGCGCATGGTCCACTGATCTCGTCGCAGGCGGAGGCGCTGCGCCGCGTCGAGATGCTGAAGCAAGGCTGCCCGCACGGACTCGATCGTTTCTGGCCGACGGTGCCCCAGCCGCGCATCCACTTTCGACAGCCGGGCCAGCTGGGACTCGATGTCCCGCACGCTCGCCTCGGCCGCCGCCACGCGGGCCCGCGTCAGCGCCTTGCCTGCCGCGCGCGCGTAGTCCGCGTCGACCGCCTGCTCTGTCCGCACTTCTTTCAGGACCGACGACGACAGCCGCGACACCTCGCGCTTCGGCCAGGACGCGCGCGCCTCCTGCATCAGCACCAGCGCGGCCTGAAGCAACGCCATCCGCTCATCGCGCCGCTCGACGAGATCAGCGGCTCGCAGAATGCCGGCGAGCATTTCCGGGGGACGCGGCATGCCGAGCACCGGTTCGAGCGGCACGTCCTGCACCTGCGCCGTCAATGCCAGGTCAAAGGCACCGACGCCAGCCTTCACACGCAGGTCGGCAATGACATCGTCGAGGAGCGCCAGCGTTTCATCAATCTCTTTGCGCCGGAACCCGTAGTGCGCGGCTGGCCAGGCCGCCAGCATGGCTCTCGCCTGCAGGGCTCTGGTCAGGGCCTGGCCCGGCTGGGTGCTCGCGGCAATGTCGTTGAGGACGCGTGCGGCCGCAGTGGTGACCGCATCGAAGTCAGCTTCGCCGCGCGTGGCCGCATATCGCTGATACCTGGCGGAGGCTGCGTAGCGGTCCGTCCGTGGCCAGTCGAATCGGGATTGAGGAATCGCCACCAGCTGCAGGCGCGGCTGGTCATCCGTTCCTCCTACGGGCATGGAGAAGACGACGAGGTCGGCCGAGCGGGCAAATTCGCCGAAGCTCACCAGCGTCGCACCGTCAGGCAGGAACAGGCGCAGGAGGGTGGCCTCGCTCGCGCAGGCGGGACGCGCAAACACCAGCAGCACGGCGAGCACACACAGTCTGGACACGCGCATCGGTGAGGTCGCGCCATTGTACAGCCCGGCCGATCAGCGCCTTTCGGACCCTTTGCCGACGATGGTGTGGAAATCCTGTTGATGAATCGCGGAAAAGCTGTGGAGATCCTGTCAGCGAAAAATAAAGCATGCGCGTGATCGCGCCAGATCATCGCGTGATCACCGCTGTGGAGTCGGCCTTCGCGCCGCGCTTCGCTTGATCGTCCGGGCAGGGCGGCTGAGAATCGTCCTCCGTTCCCCAATTCCACTCGCGACCCCGGACCCCAACGACGTGCCCGTGCATCACTTCGACGAAACGATAGGCGGCCGTGACTTTCACATTGAAGTCACGCCCGTGAGCAACCGCTGGCGCGCGCAACTGCGACGCAGGCCAGGCCTTCCGACAGCCATGATGCCGTTCTATGGGCAGACGCCCGACGAAGCCGCTCATCAGCTCACCAACTGGCTGATGCTTGCGTACGGGCAGTCACAGACCGTCGCGGAGAAGTAGGACAGACGCCCGCTCGAGGAAGAAAAGCACGAGGACGGCTGGCCGGGACGGCCGCCTCGTGCTACGATTGCCGGATACGTGGGCCTGTAGCGCAGCTGGGAGCGCGCCTGAATGGCATTCAGGAGGTCACCGGTTCGATCCCGGTCAGGTCCACCAACTTTTCCCTCCCCCGCTTCTCTTCTCCTCCATCTCCTGCACGTCCGGCGGCCAGCATGGCGCGGCACACGGCTGCCGTGGGCAGCGGCATGTGTCACGGAGCGTCACAACACATCGGCTTTCACGATGGATCGCAGAGCAATTTTGTAGTTTCCCTCTGCTGGTGCACCGGCTACCTTCGTGTCACCTCGAGTACCGATCCTCAGGAGACCCGATGCCAGCAGAGACCGCGTTCTTCCCTCGCACGCCCACCCCGCGCCACGCCCTCGACCTTCTGCTCGAGGGCAACCGTCGCTTCGTGGACAACGTCCAGACCAACTGGAGCCTCCGTGACCAGGTGGGCGATACCACCGAAGCCCCGTTTCCGTTTGCGACCGTGCTCAGCTGCAGCGACTCGCGCCTGCCGGCGGAGTATGTCTTCAATCAGGTGCGCGGAGAGATCTTCAGCGTGCGCGTGGCAGGCGCCGTCATGAACGAGGACGTGCTGGGCAGTCTGGAGTACGCCTGTCAGGTGGGCGGGTCCCGGCTGATCGTGGTGTTGGGCAACACGCGCTGTGACGTGGTCAGGACGGCCTGCTCCCGCGGCACCATGGGAGATCTTGCAGGCGTGCTTGCCAGGATCCAGCCGGCCATTGACGCCGTGGCGAACGCGCTCGACAGGGCCATCACACCTGAGGCTTTCGTGGAACGAGTGGCCCGTGAACACACGCGGCGCCAGTTGCGGACCATTCTCGAGCGCAGCCCAATCCTGGCGCGCCTCCATGCAGAGGGCCGCATCGGTCTGGTCGCGGCGATGTATTCCGTGGAGTCCGGCGAGGTCACCCTCTTCGAGGAACACTTCACGGACCTGGCCGTAGCACCGACCGAGTCTCTGGTCGTCGCCTGATCAGGGAACGGGGCTGACCGCCTTGCCATCGAGCAGGGCCGCTGCCACCGCCAGATCAGACGTTGGGAGCCGACACACGTAGTTCTCGCAGACGTAGATCGCGGCGCGACCGGCCAGCGGGTGCATTCCTTCGAGCGTTGGCAACCATCCTGAGAGCTGCTTCTGCCACGCGCCGCCATCGGCCAGCAGCAGAATCTTGCCAGGCATGAAGCGGGCGTGGACCAACTTCAGCAGCGCCCGGGTGTCCGCCGCTCCAGGTCGACCGGCGATCACGATCTGGCGGGGCTTGGAGAGACTGAAGTCGAGCGCCACGGCCAGCTGCGGCAATCCGGTCAGCGAGGGACGTCCGGCAAGGGCGCCGAACAGGCGGTCGGCGCGGTCGCGCCACGCGCGCCGATCCGTCAGCTGCCACAGGCGAAGCAGGTTCATGGATGACACGGAATTGGCCGAGGGCTCCGGACCGTCATAGTCGTCCTTGAAGCGCGCGACCAGATCCGGGGCATCAGCCGTGGTCGAAAAATACCCCCCCGCCTTCGCATCCAGGAACAGGCGGTCCTGTTCGGTCTGCAGCCTGATGGCCCAGGCAATCCAGCGCGGGTCGAACGACGCTTCATAGAGGTCCAGCAGGCCCTGTATCAGGAACGCGTAGTCCTCCAGCACACCATCAATCTCGGCGCGTCCAGCGCGGAACCGACGGGTCAATCGTCCGGTCTTCGGGTTGTAGAGCGTGGACTCGATGAACCGTGCCACGTCGCGGGCCGCCGTCAGATACCGCGGCTCGTCAAACACCTGAGCAGCCCTGGCGAGGGCCGACATCATCATGCCGTTCCACGACACCAGCACCTTGTCGTCCAAGGCTGGCCTCGGCCGCGCGGCCCGTGCCTCCCGCAAAGCCACCCGACCGCGCGCCAGACGGGTCTGCACCTCGCGCGGCGTCAGCCGGAAGTGCGCGGCGGTCTCGGCAACGGAATGCCTGAGGTGCAGCACATTGCCACCAGCCAGGTGCCCTTCAATGTCGAATGCCGCCGGCACATTGCCGTCTGGCCGGATGTCATAGACATAGGTCACCACCTCGGCAACACCCGGCTCGAGCCGCGCCCGCACCTCGCGGTCGGTCCAGAGGTAGAACGCGCCTTCCTTCCGACGCGCCGCTGCCCCGTCAACGGGGGGCGCGAGACTGTCGGCATCCTCGGCCGAGAAGAACCCCCCTTCGGGGCTGCGCATGTCCCGCAGGGTGTAGTCGAGCGTCTCGCGCGCGACCTCTCGCAGCAGCGGTTCCTTCGTGACCTGATAGGCATCCACGTACGCCACGGCCAGTTGCGCCTGGTCGTAGAGCATCTTCTCGAAGTGGGGCACATGCCAGTCGGCATCGGTGGTGTAGCGGTGGAAACCACCGCCGATGTGGTCGCGGATGCCGCCATGTGCCATCGCCCGCAGCGTCCCCACCGTCGCAGCCAGCGCAGGCCTCGCGCCGGTGCGCGCATGGTGGCGGAGCAGGAAATTCAACACGACCGGTCTTGGAAACTTCGGCGCCCCGCCGAACCCGCCGTGCGTCGCGTCGTAGGAGGAGCGCAGTGCGGCATACGTGGCCTCCAGCACCTTCACCCCGGCGGGCGCAGACGCCTTGCCTCCGGCCTGTGACATGGCCGCAATCACCTGCGACCCGCTCTTCGCCGCCTCCAGTACGTTCGCGCGGTCGGTGGCCCACATCTGGCTCAGCCCCTCAAGCGTCCGCCGGAACCCCACCTGCCCGCCCCGGTCTTCGGGTGGCAGGTAGGTGGCGCCGAAGAAGGGCTGGAGGTCCGGCGTCAGGAACACCGAAGCTGGCCACCCGCCACCAGCGACGGACTGGATGTAGGCCATATAGACACGGTCGATGTCCGGGCGCTCTTCGCGATCGACCTTGATCGACACGAAGTCGCGATTCATCAACGCGGCAATCGCCGGGTTGGAGAACGACTCGTCGCGCATGACGTGACACCAGTGACAGGTGGAATAGCCGATGGAGAGGAAGATCGGCTTGCCTTCGCGGCGCGCCTTGTCGAACGCCTCGGGGCCCCACGGGTACCAGTCCACCGGGTCGCCGGCGTGCAGCAACAGGTAGGGACTGGTCTGGGTGGCGAGCCGGTTCCGGTGAGGCGCCTGCGCGGACGGTCGCCCCGTGGCATCGACGCTCAGGGCCACCACGAGCAGGAGTAGCCAGACACGCCGCATCAGGGCTTGGTCTCTTCCTCGCGCAACACGGCGCGCGCATGGTCGTCCGGCGTATCGACGTCGAGAAACGCCCCGTCATCGTCCACCGGCACATTCAGCACTCGGTCGGCCAGTCCCCGCACGACGGGCTTGGCACCGGTGCGCAGGTCAGCCGCACGCAGGGCGGGAAAGACCGCTGCGTCGAATAACACCGGATGCCCGTGCTCCATTCCCCGGGCCGGGCGCACGACGGGCGCGCCGGTCGCCCGGTGCCCGTCCAGCACGGCTCGCACCGTTGCTGCGGAGAAGAACGGCGCATCAACCAGCGCGAGCAGCATGGCGTCCGCGCCGGTACCGGCCACGTCATCAAGGCCCGTCCAGATGGACGACAGCTGACCGCGGTCGGGGTCCGCGTTGCGGGCCAGTCGCACGGGCACCCCAGGCGCATCGGACGCCAGCACCGCGCGGATGCTGTCGTGCGCGGTGCCCGTGACGACCGTAATCGACGCGCAGCCCGCTTCGACGCAGGTGCGAACGATCCGCGCCACGAAGCTGCAGCCCTCACGGTCGGGCAGCAGCGCTTTGGGCGAGCCCATCCTCGTCGAGTGTCCCGCAGCGAGAATCACGACAGCCACCATGGGCCTCATCGTAGCCCGAGGCACGGAATCAGGACCCGCACGGCAGGGCCACCAGACCGGTGCAGTACAATCGCGCCATGAGTGCGGTGGCCCTGCAGATCCGGTGTCAGCGGTGTGGTGACCCGATGGAGATGCGCGATCCGGCCCCGGGCCGGCCGTGGGCCCCTCAGCAGTTCTGGACCTGCACGCGCTGCGGACGCCACTTCTGGACCACCTACACGACCGATCCCAATGCGCCGCCGGCTCCCAGGCCAGCAACCGCTCCAGCCACCCCGGCAGCACCGGAACCGCCAATCGCCACGTCCTGAGGCCACACCATGTCCATCTACCCCGACGACGAAGACGACGACCTCGACCAGGATCCAGAGGAGGACGACGATGACGACGAGGGTGACGACGATGGCGAGGTCCCCTGGGAAGTAAACGGTTGACTTATATCGGCTGAAATCCCTACACTTGCGCACTAATTCGGAGGACACGGGTATGCCGACTGGCACAATCGCACGGCTCCTCATCGACAAGGGGTTCGGGTTCATTCGCGATGAGGGCGGGCTTGAACACTTCTTCCATCGCAGTTCCGTTCGCGGCGCAGTGTTTGAACTGCTGCGCGAAGGACAGCGTGTGGATTTCACGCCTGAGGACTCTGCAAAGGGACCGCGCGCAGGCGACGTTCGACTGATCGAAGGGTAATCGCTCTCCAGGCCCGGCCCCGTCACGTGTTGGGGCCGGGGTCATCTCGTACCGCCCATGCCCCGTTACGCTGGCGGTTCTTTTCCCCGCCGTCAATTCTGGATTGCTGTAGCGCTCGTGCTCCTTCTGGGCACGGCTGGTTTCCTGCGCCTCGGCCTGCTCTTCTACCAGCAGGATCCACTCGTGGCGGTTGATGCCGTGATCCCGCTTGCGGGCTCAGAGATGGATCGCCAGCTCGAGGCGGCTGATCTCTACAAGGCAGGTCTCACACACTTCATCGTGTTGACGCGCGGTCACCGCGAACAGGCGGTAGACCTGCTGGAGGAACAGGGCATCCATGTTCCCGATCCGACCGAGATTGCCCGTGATGCGTTCGTGGCGTTCGGGATTCCGCGCGACGCCATCATCATTCCGCCCATCCCACACGACAACACGGCGCATGAAGCCCAGACGCTCACCCGGCTGGCGCGCGAGCGGGGGTGGCGGCGCATTCTGGTGGTGACCAGCCGGTTCCACACGCGCCGCGCCGGCTTCGCGTTCCGTCGCGCCATGCAGGGCACCGGCATCGAGATCTCGGTACGAAGTACGCGGTATGACTCGTCAGACCCGGCGCACTGGTGGCGCTCCAGGGAGAACATCCGCTGGGTGCTGTCCGAGGGACCCAAGTTCCTGGCGTACGTGCTCGGCCTGCGCGAGTAGCCCTATCGTCCCCAGCCCGTGAGCCGCTGGGTCCAGCTGCGCTTCTCGGTCAGAGCTCCGGTGGCGGGCTCGAACATCAGCACGCGCGGCGCCACGGCGGCTGCAAACACCGGATCAGCCGTCACGATCAGTGACGCGAGGCCGCGACGTCCGACCAGGGCCCGCAGATCGGCGGCCAGGGCGGCGACGTCGGCCGTCTCCACCAGCGCGTTCGGATGTTCGGCCACAAGCAGCGTTGGTGCCTGCGCCAGCGCGCGCCCGAGCCGCACCCGCAGCGCGAGCCCAGGCGACAGCGCCCCCACCGACTGCGCAAGATGGCCAGGCTCCAGTCCAACGTCGGAGGCCAGCGCGCGCACGCGCTCGCGCACGTCCTGGGGAATGGCGTGCAGGTCGAGCGTGAAGGGCAGAGCAAGATTCTGTTCGACGCTCAGCATGTCGAGCAGCACCGCCCGCCCGCTGAGAATGCCGACGCGATCCAGCATCGCCAGCCAGGCATCGGCATCGGCAATGGTGGCCGTTGATTGTCCGAACAGTGCCACGTCCCCGCTGTCCGGTGCCACGGCGCCCGTCAGCAGGTCCACCAGCACCTGAGCCGACGGCTGGTCAAAGCCCACCAGCGCGACGGACTCACCGGCAGAGAGGGACAACTGCTCGATGCGCAACGGGCGGAGGCCGCCGTACTCTTTCCGGACCTGCCGCGCGGTCAACAGGGTCGGGCTATCCGCCATGCGTGCCCTGGCTGGCAACCACGAGTGCCTCCCAGGCCTCGGCCGGCAGCGTCACACTGCCGAGCGACGCCCGCTGACCCGGTTCGCCGTGGTAGTCCGAGCCTCCCGTGGCCAACAGCGCGCGCGACGACGCCAGGGCACCATAGCGCGCGCGGTCGGCGGGTCCGTGGTCGGCGTGGTACACCTCCAGCGCATCAAGCCCCTCGCCGCACAGGCGGTCCACCAACGCGTCATCCCGCAACTGCACCGGGTGGGCCAGCGACACCAGACCACGCGCAGCGTGTACCACCGCGGCCACCGCCCGCACCGTCGCGCCGGTGCGCGGCACAAACGCCGGCTGTCCTTCGCCAAGCCACCGGTCGAAGGCCTCCTGCATGGAACGGGCGTGCCCGGCCGCCATGAGTGCGCGGGCAATCAGGGGACGGCCCAGCGACTTCCCCGTGTCGGCTTTCGCCGCCGCCAGCATCTCGGTCGTGTCCACAGCACGGTTCAGCGCTGCGAGGCGGGCCGCAATCTCGCGGACGCGCTCCACGCGGGCCTCCCGCTGCCGCAGCAGGAACGCCTGCAGGGCCACGTCCTCGGGATTGAAGAAGTAGCCGAGCACGTGCACGTCACGCGACGCCTCGACGGCCGTGATCTCGATGCCGGGCACGGCGCGGATGCCGAGGGCCGCGCAGTGCGCCTGCACCTCTGCTGTGGCGCCGACCGTGTCATGGTCCGTGACGGCAATCGTCCGCAGGCCCGCTTCCGCGGTGCGGGCGACCAGCTCAGCGGGGGTGCACCGGCCGTCGGAGACGGTGGTGTGGAGGTGCAGGTCGATCAACGCGAGGGTCCCGGCTCGGACGGGGCCTGACCTGAGGCTACCGGACGACTCTGGCGCGCAACGAGGGCGCGATACTCGCGGATCAGCAGGTCGAGATGCTCCCGCTCTTCGGCCGCAAACTCGAGGAAGATCTGCTTGCCCTCAGAGTCCTCGAACCGCTCGCCATACTTGCGGAAAAAACGATGCGAACCCCGCTCGCAGCGGATACCG
Organism: Acidobacteriota bacterium; assembly: GCA_021731095.1. Lineage (GTDB taxonomy): Bacteria > Acidobacteriota > Vicinamibacteria > Vicinamibacterales > UBA2999 > JAKFYA01. The sequence continues at coordinate 10,585 of JAKFYA010000251.1, forward strand.
ATGAGCAGCGCGTGCTGGTCGTCGACACCGCGGACCAGCTCTTCCGCACCTCGCGCAAACAGGCCGTGGGCCGCGCCCTTGAAGAAGAGGAATGTCGGGCGCGAATCAAGAAGGGGATCGCGCGCGAGCAGTTCTTCATAGCGCCGCTCCAGCGTGGTGAGGTGATGCGCTTCCTCTTCGGCGAGCTTGCGGAACACCTCGCGACCGCGTTCGTCGCGGGTGATGGTGGCCGCGCGTGAGTAGAACTCCAGCCCACTGCGTTCGGTGGCGATGGCAATGCGCAGGGCGTCCCTGGCAAAGACCAGCTCCGTGTGTTCGTGGTCGTGGTCGTGCTCGTGTCCGTCTGTGGGCGGCCGCTCGCCGGCCTGGCACTGCTCGCACGTGCCATAAATCTGCACGACGCTCTGCGCCATTGCAAAACCACGCGCCTGTGCCACCTCCTCGACGATCGACTCGATGTCGGAGCTGAGGAACTCGAAGGATCGGCTGCAGCTCTTGCAGATGAGATGGTAGTGACGAGGGTGGCGATAGGACGGCTCATACCGAGACCGCCCTTCGCCGAAATCAACTTTCCTGGCAATGCCCGCGTCCACCATCCACTGCAGCGTGCGGTAGACGGTGGCGCGGCTGATGCGCCCATCTGCGCTCCGGATCCGATCAAACAGATCGTCGGCGCTCAGATGGCCCTCCTGACGGAGGAAGACGTTCAGAATCTGCTCGCGCTTGCTGGAGCGTTTGCCCCCAGCCGGCTTCAGATCGTGAACGTCCGGAAAGGTAGACAAGGCCTAGTGGCTGTGACCGCCGCCGCCTTCGCCGTCCACGCTGAACGAGCTGCCGCAGCCGCAGGTGGACGTGGCGTTCGGGTTCTTGATGGTGAAGCCACCACCGGTGACCGTGTCGACGAAGTCGACCTCGGCGCCCTTCAGGTAGCTGACGCTGACCGGGTCCACGAACAGCTTCACGCCATTCGACTCGAACACCTGGTCGCCTTCGCCGCCCGCATCTTCGATCATCAGACCGTACTGGAATCCCGAGCATCCGCCGCCCTGGACGAACACGCGCAGACCCGCCTCGGACTTGCCTTCTTCGGTGAGCAGCTCGGTGATTTTCGACGCCGCCGTCGTGGACACGTTGATCATCGTCTTGAATCTCCCTGGAACCTACAGGTGAAAGTATACCGTCCGCCACCGTGGACCGGCAAGATACCCGACATTATAAGTCGTAGTAAGTTGCCGCCGTATCTCGTTGTGTGACATAAACTTGTGGCTTCCCTGCATGCACACTCTGGCTTCAGCCATCCCTTCCGACCACGATTTGCGCGCGCAGCTCGTCCGGCGCCTCGCCCAGTTGGACGCCGAACGTCCAGACCTGGCGTCAGCGCTGGCGCTCCAGGGGCGCCTGCTCACCCGCGAGCTGGACCTGCTCGACATGCTCCTCAGCGGTGGGGTACCGGGTCTGGCCCTGCCGGCTCGCTACCTGGCCACCAAGCTCAAGGGCGGCATTCCGGTGTTGCATGGAGAGCCCGTGCCCTTGCCGGGCGGTCTGCTCACGCTGGCCCTCCGTGACTTCTGTGGTCAGCTGGGCTCCGGCCCAACTGCCGAAGCCACGCGCGCCATCGAACTCGCCATTGACGAGGCCAGGCTGGATGCCGGCGCGGTACTCTCGGCCTGCTTCGGTCGCGATCAGCATCGCGTGCGCCACATGGCGGCGCAGGCTGGCGCGTCGGCCGATATCCTGTGGCTTGTGGCCGAGCTGGCGCTCGCGCCGTTCGCACATCTGCTGCAATTGCAGCTCTTCGCCAGCGCCGATCAGGACCACGGCGAGACATGCCCGCTGCGCGAGGCCGTGACCCACTGGGACCGCGGGTATTGTCCCGCGTGCGGCACCTGGCCTGCCTTGACGGAGGTCGGCCCCGAAGGTCACACACTACGTTGCGCCTTCTGCGCACGAGGATGGAGCCTGCAGGACTATCGCTGCGTCTACTGCGGCGACGACGGCGAGCAGTTCCTCACGGCGGCACTCGACCCCGAGGTGCCTGGACGACGGCTGCAGCTGTGCGGCGCGTGCGGCGGCTACATGAAGGTGCTGGAGCGTGACCACGCGTGCGGCTTCCCGCTGGTCGCGCTGGAAGACATGGTGTCGCTGGACCTCGATATGGCCGCGCTGGAACGCCACTACGTGCGACCTCCGCTCCCGCAGATCCGTCGGACCCACACGACCTAGCCCGCAGGGCGGAGCGCCGGCCGGTCAGGCGAGGCGGCGAATGAAGACGAAGTGCGGCCCCGAGTGCGGAATCTCGAACTCGTCACCCACCACCACGAAGCCGTGGCGCTCATAGAAAGCCCGCGCACGGGTGCGACCGTTGCACCACAGCCGCGTGGCACCCGCCGCCTGCACCCGCGCGACCCCTTCTTCAAGGAGCCGACCACCCACGCCCTGGTTGCGCACATGCTCCAGTGTCGCCATGCCGCGCAGGCGCCAGTCCGTGTCGCTCCCGTCCACCGGCGCAGGGTCTGGAAAGAACGTGGCAATGCCGACGAGGGCTTCATCGACAAAGGCCCCGAGGTGCATCGTGGAGGGGTCGTCATCGCCAGGCAGATGCACGGCAGACTCTGGCAGGCCGGGCTTGAGCACCTCGCGTCTGATGGGGCGCGTCGCCTCGGCCGAGATGCGCTGCGTCTCCATCAGACGCCTCCGGCAATCCTGAGGTACTGGCGCCACGGCCCCACCGCCTCTGCGTACTGCCGACCCATCACCCGCGTCACCTGCATGAGGTGGTCAAGGTCATGCGCAACCCAGGTGGCCAGGTGCTGTCCCAGCAACACACGGCCGAGTTCCGGGTGACATCCTGGCCTGTCGAGATCGGCCGCTGTCACCTGGAGCGCGGCCAGCTCCTGAAGGCTGGCGTCCCGCAGCGCGCCGAACGTATCGAGCAGTTCCGCAAGCGTCCGCCCGCGTGAGGCCTGCTGCTGTGCGAAGCGATCGAACACGGGAAATGGCACCGACTCGCCGTGCGCCAGCAGATGCCTGACGCGCGGCATCCAGTCCGTGCGCTCGCCGTGGATGAGATGCCCGACCACCTCGAACGGGCTCCATGTGCCAGGTCCCTCGGCGGCGTGCAGCCAGGGGTCCGGCAGGTCGCGCAGCAGCGCGTCCAGCACGCGAGGTGTCCGGGCCAGCACCGGCAGGGCCGCTTCGAACGAGAACGTCATCCCCAGTCCTCCGAGCATCCAGGCCGCGGCCGGTGGCGGCCGGGTGCGCTACTTCTGCGTCGCCAGCGCGGCCAGTTCGGTCGCGGATGCCGCTTCAATGTCCTTGTGCAGACTGTTGCCGTGCGCATCCATCGTGACGATGGCCGGGAACTCGTCCACCTGCAGATGCCACATCGCCTCGGGCGACCCGAACTCGAGCAGTGACACGCCGTCCACCTTCGTGATGGTGCGCGCGTAGTACTGCGCCGCGCCACCGATGGCGTTCAGGTACACCGCGCCATGTTCCTTCAGCGCCGCCAGAGTCTTCGGACCCATGCCGCCTTTGCCCATCACCGCGCGAACCCCGTACCTGCCGATGATGTCCGCCTGGTAGGGTTCCTCACGAATGCTGGTGGTGGGTCCGGCCGCCGTCACCCGGTAGCCGTCGCCATCCTTCGCAATCACCGGACCGCAGTGGTAGATCACATGGCCCCGCAGATCCACGGGCGGCTCGTGCTTCATCAGGTGCGCGTGCACGGCATCGCGGCCCGTGAACATGCGGCCGGAAATCAGCACCACGTCGCCCACCTTCAGCGACCGGATCTGCTCCTCGCTGATCGGCGCTTCGAGCTTCACCTCACGCCCGGTGCGCGGGATGCCGGCCTGGCTGGCCATCGCGGCCACCGGCGAGGACGGGTCACAGTAGAGCCACTGCGTGATTGCGCCGCTCGGGTCGAGCACCACGCCGAGCCGACGGAACGCCCAGCAGTCGTATGCGACAGAGACGAAGAAGCTGGCCGGAAGCCGGTTCTTCGCCGTGACCTTGCATCCGATCAGCGACACGGCGCCGCCAAACCCCATGGTGCCGATGCCGAGCTTGTTCACCGTGCCCATGACACCGGCCTCAAGTTCGGCCAGCACCGGGTCCGGGTTCACATCGTCGAGTGTCCGGAACAGCTGGTCCTTGGCGTGTGCGTACCCTGACGTGCGGTCGCCCCCGATGCAGACGCCGATGGCTCCGGGCGCGCAGCCCTTGCCCTGGGCGTTCCAGATGGCGTGCAGGATGCACTTGCGCACACCTTCGAGCGTGCGGTCGGCCCGGCCCATGTTGGGCAGCTCGACCGGCAGGGAGTACTGCGCGTTCATGTTCTCGCAGCCGCCGCCCTTGAGGATGAGCTTCACCTCGACTTCGTCGCGCTCCCACTGCTCGAAGTGGATGATGGGCGTGCCGGGCCCGAGGTTGTCGCCGGTGTTCTCCCCGGTAATCGAGTCCACCGAGTTCGAGCGGAGCTTGCCGCGCCGGGTGGCCTCGGCCACCGCGTCACGAATCTCCTGCTTCATCACGATCTGGTTGGCACCGACCGGCGTCTTCACCTCGAAGGTCGGCATGCCGGTGTCCTGGCAGATGGCGCCCTCACAGTCCGCCGCCTGGTCGATGTTGGTGGCAATGATGGCCAGGGCCTGACCCGACTGGCTCGACGGCGACTCCTGCGCAATGGCGGTCGACATCGCCGCGCGCACGTCGGTCGGCAGATCGGTGGAGGTCCGGACGATCAGGGCAAGCACGCTCTCGAAGAAGGGTGAAGGCATAGCGCCCAGTATAATTTGGGCGCCGGTTCCGTATGCCGTTCCAAGCCGCACACGTCCCCTTTCGCCGCCGGCTGACCCGGCGCGGTCTCCCGCTCGCCTTGGCGCTGGCGGCGCTGGCGGTGGCCACCACCCTGGCGGCCCAGCCGGCCCAGCGGGCCGACACGTCTCCCCACGGACGCCTCTTTCCGCCGCAGGATCTCGGGCTGCTCGAGGCCCCGGACCGGGAAATGTGGCAGAAGCCGGCCCAGATCATGGACGCCCTGCGCATCGCACCCGGGTCTGTGGTGGCCGACATCGGGGCCGGCGCCGGCTGGTTCACGATCCGTCTGGCGCGTCGCGTAGGCCCAGGCGGACTGGTGTACGCCCAGGACGTGCAGCGGCAGATGCTCGAAGCCATCCGGCGACGCGTGGCCAAGGAAGGCCTGCAGAATGTCGAGCCTCGCCTCGGCCGGGCGAACGACCCGGGCCTGCCCACCGGTCGACTGGATGCCGTTCTAGTCGTGGATGTCTACCCGGAAATCGAAGACCGCATCACCTTTCTTCGCAATCTGGCCAGGGCGCTCAGGCCAGGCGGCCGCATCGGCGTGGTCAACTTCAGGCCGGGACAGAGCGGACCTGGCCCCAGCCCAGGCGAGGGCGTCCGCGTCGCCGCCGACGTGGTGGAAGCCGATGCGAAGGCCGCGGGTCTGCAGGTGGCGGCCCGGGGCACCTTTCTTCCCTATCAGTACCTGCTCGTGCTCGAGCGACCGTCGGCACCGGTGACACGATGAGCGCCCCAGCCGCCCTCACCATTGCCGGGAGCGACTCTGGCGGCGGAGCCGGGATTCAGGCCGACCTGAAGACGTTCGCAGCCTTCGGCGTGCATGGCACCTCGGCCATCACGGCCATCACCGCGCAAAACACCTGGGGGGTGATCTCCGTCGAGCCGGTATCGACCGACATGGTCACGGCTCAACTGGCTGCGCTGGCCGCGGACATCCGGATTGATGCGGCCAAGACCGGCATGCTCGCGACCGCAGCGATTGTGGACGCCGTTGCGGACGCGCTCGTACGACACCGCTTTCCCCATGTCGTCGTCGACCCGGTGCTGCGGGCGACCAGCGGCCGCTCCCTGCTGGATGGCGCCGGCGTGCCGGCCCTGATCAGCCGGCTGCTGCCACTCGCCACCGTCGTCACGCCGAACATTGCCGAAGCCGAGGCCCTGTCGGGGCGCGCCATCCAGACTCGGGACGAGCGCCGCGACGCCGCCAAAGCCATCAGCGCGCTGGGCGCCCGCGCGGTCATCATCACCGGCGGCCATCTGGACACGCCTGACATCACCGATCTGCTCTACGACGGACGCACCTTCACGGAATTCCGGACCCCGCGCGTGGCCGGCCGGGGTACGCACGGCACGGGCTGCACCTTCTCGGCCGCCCTGACGGCCCTGCTCGCGCTGGGGCGCCCGCTGCTGCAGGCCGTGCCTGAGGCACAGGCCTATGTGGGCGGTGCGATTCGGGCGGGGCTGGAGATCGGCACCGGGAAATGTGGTCCGATGGATCACACCTGGCGCTGGCGCGCTGAGGGCCGTTCCTAGGGCATCGCGGACCCGTGCAACACGTCTGGCCGGTATACTGGGCCAGTGCCGGTTCCGCTTGTCGCCGTAACACCTGCCCCGCTGGATGCGACGGCCCTGGTGGCTGCCCTGTCCGAGGGCGGCAGTCGCGATGGCGCCGTCATCTCGTTCCTGGGGCTGGTCCGGAATCACAATCTCGGTCGCGCCGTGCGGTTTCTCGAGTACGAAGCCTACGAACCGCTGGCCGTTCGGGCACTTGAACAGATTGTGCAGGAAGTCTGTGACATCTGGGCCGACACGAGGCTGGCCCTGCATCACCGGACAGGCCGCCTGGACATTGGCGAGGCGAGCATCGTGATCGTGGCCGCGTCACCGCATCGCGGGGATGCCTTTGCGGCCTGCCGCTATGCCATCGAACGGGTGAAGCAGATGGTGCCGGTCTGGAAGCGCGAACACTTCGAGGGCGGCGATGTCTGGCTCGAGGGCGCCACCGTGCCGGCCGATGACGCGGAGGCGCGCGCGACCGCGCGGCGAATCGCATGCGGCTAACGGTCCGCCTTTTTGCGCGGCTGCATGACCTGGCTGGCGCCAGCGAGCTGACACGCGAGGTGCCGGAACCGGCAACCGTGGCGGGGGTGTGGGCCGCGCTGGTGGCAGACTGCCCGGCGCTGGCCGCCTACGAGCCGTCGATGTCGGTGGCCGTGAATGCCGAGTACGCACGGATGCAGGCAGCCGTGCAAGAGGGTGACGAGGTGGCGTTCATGCCACCTGTCTCTGGTGGGTGATGTTCGACAAGCTGACGACCGTAGAATCCCAGTACGACGAGTTGATGACGCGCCTCGGGACCTCAGAGGTGCAGTCGGACGCCACGGAGTACCGCAAGACTGCCAAGGCACTGGCGGACATCGAGCCGATTGTCCAGACCTACCGCGAGTACAAGTCGCTCGAGAAGGACATTGCCGGCGCCGAGGAACTGGCGCATGGCGGCGACGCCGATCTGCGCGACATGGCCCGGGAAGAGCTGAAGGACCTGGAGGCGCGTCGCGAGACCGTGCTTCGCCTGCTGAAGCTCCAGCTGGTGCCGAAGGATCCGAACGACGAGAAGAACGTCATTCTCGAAATCCGCGCCGGCACCGGCGGCGACGAGGCGGCGCTGTTCGCGGCCGACCTCTTCCGGATGTACAGCCGCTACGCTGAAACGCGCGGCTGGAAGCTTGAGGTGATGTCGGTCAGCGACAGCGTGGGCGGCGGCCTGAAAGAGGCCGTGACCTCCATTTCCGGCCAGGGTGTCTACAGCCGTCTCAAGTACGAGAGCGGGGTCCACCGCGTGCAGCGCGTGCCCGCAACCGAAGCCAGCGGGCGCATCCACACCTCCACCGCCACGGTCGCCGTGCTGCCCGAGGCCGAAGACGTGGACGTGCAGATTCAGGAGAAGGACCTGCGCATCGACACCTTCTGCTCGAGCGGCCCCGGAGGGCAGAGCGTCAACACCACCTATTCTGCCGTCCGCATCACGCACCTGCCGACTGGTGTCGTCGTCTCGCAGCAGGACGAGAAGTCCCAGATCAAGAACCGGGCGAAGGCCATGAAGGTCCTGCGTGCGCGGCTGTATGAAATCGAGATGCGCAAGCAGCAGGACGCCATTGCCAAGGACCGCAAGAGCCAGGTCGGCACCGGCGAGCGTTCGGAGAAGATTCGCACCTACAACTTCCCGCAGAGCCGCATCACGGATCACCGGATCAACTTCACCACACACCAGTTGCACAACGTGCTTGAAGGTGACTGCACGGAGATCCTCGATCAGGTCACCGAGTTCTACAACGCGGAAAAGCTCAAGGAAGCCACGGAAGTCCATTGACGTTGCACGACGCGCTCGTTGACGCCAGAGGCCGCCTGACGCGTGCGGGCATCCGCGCCGACGAGGCTGCCATCGACGTTGAGGTCTATGCCTGCGCCATTCTGGGCTGGGACCGCGCGCGGCTCATTGCCGACCAGCGCGAGCCGGCGCCAGCGGCGCTCGAACCGACATTTTCGGGATGGGTGGCGCGACGCGAGCAGCGTGAGCCCACGGCCTACATCACAGGCACCAAGGAGTTCTGGGGTCTGGACCTCACCGTGTCACCAGCCGTGCTCATCCCCAGGCCCGAATCCGAACTCATCGTCGAAGAAGCGCTGCGACTCGTACCGGCGAATCTGCCGCTGCGGCTGGCCGACGTCGGCACCGGCAGTGGCTGTCTGGCCCTCGCCATCGCGCACGACCGTCCACTGGTCACCGTGACCGCCACGGACATCTCGGCCGACGCGCTGTCCGTGGCAGCCACGAATGCGTCGCGGCTGGGGCTGGACGGACGGATCCGCTTTGTCTGCACGTCGTTCCTTGACGGCGTCGAGGGTCCCTTCGACCTGATCGTGGCCAACCCACCCTACGTGAAGGACGGCGACCTCCCGGCCCTGTCACGGCAGGTGGCCGGCTACGAGCCGCACGTCGCCCTGTTCGGTGGCGCTGACGGGTTGACCGCGGTGTCGCAGGTGCTCGACGGCGCCGCCACACGTCTGGTGCCAGGAGGCTGGCTCATCATGGAGTTCGGCCTGGGTCAGGATGACGGTGTCTCCGCCCTCATCACCGCACACCCGGCCTTCCGGCTGGACCGGATCCTCGCCGACCTGCAGGGCATTCCCCGCACGGCCGTTGCCCAGCTCGTCTAGCGTCCCATTCCGGGCATTGGCCCACGACACGACACTTTCGTCGTCACGCCCCCGCGAGCGTCATGTCGCGCTATTGTGATTTATGGTCGAGGATCCGCATAAGCCCCTTCGGGATGACGTTCGACTGCTCGGGACCATCCTCGGGCAGACGCTCGAGGAACAGGGCGGCCCCCAGTTGCTGGACACCGTGGAACGGGTGCGTGCGCGGTCCAAGGGTGCCCGCGCCGGCGATTCCACGGAGTTTGAAACCCTGGCGGCCGACCTGGCCGGCATGCCTGTGGAAGCGGCCCTCCCCGTGGCCCGCGCCTTCGCCCATTTCCTGAACCTGGCCAACATCGCCGAGCAGCATCATCGGGGCCGACGACGCCGGGCACACCGGCAGACACCGGGCGCCGCCGCGCAGCGTGGCTCCTGCGAAGAGGTGTTCCAGCGCCTGGTCGCCGGCGGCCTGGCACCCGAGCGCCTGCACGACGCGGTCTGCGGCCTGCGCATCGAGCTGGTCCTCACCGCCCACCCTACGGAAGTCTCGCGCCGCACGCTGGCCGAGAAGCACAACCGGATTGCCACCCTGCTCGATGCACGGGATCGGTCGGACCTGACGCAGACCGAGCATGGCGACATCGTGGACGCCATTCGCCGGGAAGTCATGGCCGCCTGGGGCACCCGCGAAGTGCGCGACCACCAGCCAACGCCACTGGACGAAGTTCGCGGAGGCCTGGTCGTCTTCGAGCAGAGCCTGTGGCACGCCCTCCCGGTCTATCTTCGCGTCGTGGACCGGGCGCTGCGCGCCACCACCGGACGAGGGCTGCCGATTGAGGTGGCGCCGATCCGCTTCGGGTCCTGGATTGGGGGCGACCGCGACGGCAACCCCCATGTCACGCCCGAGGTCACACGCCGCGCCTGCCTGCTGTCGCGATGGGCGGCCGCCGATCTGTATCTCCGCGATATCGAAGCCCTGCGCAACGAACTCTCGCTGGCTGATGCCAGTCCTGCCCTCCGCGCCGTGGTCGGGGACGCGCCCGAGCCGTACCGCGAGCTGCTCCGCGGCGTCCGTGCCCGCATGGCCGCCACGCGCGCCTGGACCGAAGCGGCTCTCGACAGCGACCTCCCGCCAGACGAGTCGGTCTACCTCCACGCGGCCGACGTCGACGCGCCACTGCGGCTGTGTGACGAGTCGCTGCGCGCCACGCGACAGGGTTTCCTGGCAGACGGGCGACTCACCGACCTGCGCCGTCGCCTGGCTGCCTTTGGCCTGACGCTGGCCCGGCTCGATATCCGGCAGGATGCGGCGCGCCACGCCGAGGCCCTGAGCGCCATCACCGGCGCCCTTGGCATGGGGCGCTACGAGGATTGGGACGAACCGGAGCGTCAGGCCTTCCTGCTGCGCGAGCTGGCCAGCCGACGCCCGCTCATTCCGCACGACCTGACGCCGTCTGGCACCGTGCGGGACACCCTTGAGACGTTCCGCATGCTCGCCCGCATCCCGGAGGGCTCGCTGGGCGCGTACGTCATCACGATGACCAGCCGGGCGTCTGACGTGCTGGCCGTCGAGCTGCTGCAGAAGGCGTGCGGGGTGTCGTCCCCGCTTCGCAGCGTGCCCCTGCTCGAAACGTCACGCGATCTCGGCAATGCGGGTCCGATTCTCGAATCGCTGCTGTCCGTCCCCTGGTACCGGGGCCGCATCGCCGGGCGACAGGAAGTGATGGTCGGCTACTCCGACTCGGCCAAGGATGTCGGCCGCTTCGCTGCGGGGTGGGACCTGTATCGTGCCCAGGAAGCGATTGTCGCCGCGTGCGCGCGACAGGGCGTGCGCGTCACGCTGTTCCACGGTCGCGGAGGCAGCGTCGGGCGAGGCGGCGGCCCGACACACCTGGCCATCATGTCGCAGCCCGCCGGTTCGATCGACGGCACGATTCGCGTCACCGAGCAGGGCGAGATGCTGCAGGCGCTCTTCGGCCTGCCGGAGATTGCCCTGCGGACGCTGGAGGTCTACACCAGCGGCACCCTGGAGGCGTGGCTGTCCCCAGTGCCGGAACCACAGCCCCACTGGCGCGCGTCGATGGATCGCCTGCGGGATGTCGCCCGTACCACGTATCGCTCGCTGGTCTACGACGATCCCCGTTTCATCAACTACTTCCGGTGTGCGACGCCCCAGGCTGAACTGGCCGAGATGAACATCGGCAGCCGCCCGGCCAGGCGGGCTCCCGGCGGACCCAGCGGCGACGTCACCGGCCTGCGTGCCATCCCGTGGCAGTTTGCGTGGACGCAGACGCGGCTGATGCTGGGCGCGTGGCTCGGGCTGGAAGCCGCGCTGGCCGATGCGTTTGCCAGAGGCGAGCGGGACCAGATCTGCGAGATGTATCGCGACTGGCCTCACTTCCGGAGCGCCATCGACCTGATCGAGATGGTGCTGGCGAAGGCCGACGCGCGGATCGCGGCCGAGTACGATCGGCGTCTCGTGCCGCCAGAGCTGCAGCCGCTCGGCATCGAGCTCCGCGAGCGTCTGGCACAGGCGATTGCACGGGTGCTCGAGGTGACCGGCCATCAGGTGCCGCTGGAGTCAACGCCCGTGCTCCGGCGCTCCATCGACGTGCGGAACCCCTATGTGGACCCGATCAATCTGGTGCAGATCGAGCTGCTCCACCGGGCCAGGCAACAGGATGACGATCGCGTGATACCAGCGCTGCTGGTGACCATCAACGGTATTGCCGCAGGGATGCGCAATACGGGGTAGCGCTCGCCGCTGAAGGTCAGGTCAGGCCAGTTCGCGCGTCATCTCCACCATCGTCCGGCGGAAGCCGAGGCGGGTGAAGAGCTGCTGGGCGCCCGGGTTCTTCTCGGCCGTCCAGAGCATGACGCGCTTCACCTGACGGGAGCGGAACCACGACAGCGCCGCATCAATCAGCACCTGGGCCACGCCCGCGCCACGGCGGTTCTGGACCACGGCCACATCGTGAATGAAACCCGCTTCATGCCGGAGCTCGGTCCAGGACAGCGGCTCGATGCTGGCATAGACATAACCCAGCACTTCGTTTTCGCGCTCGGCAATGAGCAGCGCCACGTTGTCCTTGCCAATCTGCTCGGCCAGAAAGGCATTGAAGCCGACCTCCGCTTCCTCCGTCGCTTCGACAAAACGGCTGTTGTCGAAGTCGTGATGGCTGCGCAGCAGAATGGCGCTCAGGCGCCTGAGCGTCGGCAGGTCAGCCTCTGTGGCCGGCCGTATGTCCGTTGTCACGCGTGTCCTCCGAACCCCGGTTGCCAGGCGACGCGGTAGAATCGCGAGCACATGAGCAACTGTCTCTTTTGCCGGATCGCCAGCGGCGAAATCCCAAGCGCCATTGTGCACCAAGATGACGCATTGGTTGCGTTCAAAGACATCACCCCGCAGGCGCCGCTGCACATTCTTATCGTGCCGCGCCGCCACATCGCGACCCTGAACGACCTGACGCCGGACGACGATGCGCTGGTTGGTTCGATGGCCCGCCTGGCCGCGGGTCTGGCGCGCGAGCACGGCTACGACGCGCGAGGGTTCCGGACGGTGGTCAACTGCAACGCCGACGCCGGGCAGACCGTGTTCCACCTGCACATGCATCTGCTGGCGGGGCGCGGCCTGAGTTGGCCACCAGGCTGAGCGGGCCGCACCGCGGCGACACGGCCGTCGCATATGATGGATAGCCGTGTCCACCATTCTCCAGAACGTCCCGGCCGGCCAGAAGGTCGGCATCGCTTTTTCCGGCGGCCTCGATACCAGCGCCGCGCTGCACTGGATGCGCCAGAAGGGCGCCATTCCCTACGCGTACACGGCCAATCTCGGCCAGCCGGACGAGACGGACTACGACGACATCCCCCGCAAGGCGCTCCGCTACGGCGCCGAGCAGGCGCGGCTCGTCGACTGCCGCGGGCAACTGGTCGCCGAGGGCATCGCCGCGCTGCAGTGCGGCGCCTTCCACATCACCACGGCCGGCGTGCCCTACTTCAACACGACGCCACTGGGCCGCGCGGTCACCGGCACGATGCTCGTGTCGGCGATGAAGCAGGACGACGTCAACATCTGGGGTGACGGCAGCACGTACAAGGGGAACGACATCGAGCGGTTCTACCGCTACGGCCTGCTGGCCAATCCGGCGCTCCGCATCTACAAGCCCTGGCTGGACCAGACGTTCATCACCGAACTCGGCGGCCGCAAGGAGATGTCGGAGTTCATGATCCGCTCCGGCTTCGACTACAAGATGAGCGTCGAGAAGGCCTACTCGACCGACTCGAATATCCTTGGCGCCACGCATGAAGCCAAGGACCTCGAACACCTCGATTCGGGCATCAAGATCGTCGAGCCCATCATGGGTGTGGCCTCCTGGCGAGACGATGTGCCGGTGAAGGCCGAGGCGGTCACCATCCGGTTCGAGGAAGGCCACCCGGTGGCACTGAACGGCACCACCTATACGGACATGGTGCAGCTGATGCTGGACGCGAATGCCATTGGCGGCCGTCACGGCCTCGGCATGAGCGACCAGATCGAGAACCGCATCATCGAGGCCAAGAGCCGCGGCATCTACGAGGCTCCCGGCATGGCGCTGCTCTTCATCGCCTACGAGCGCCTGGTCACCGGCATCCACAACGAAGACACCATCGAGCTCTACCGCGACAACGGCCGCCGTCTGGGCCGCCTGCTGTACCAGGGCCGCTGGTTCGACTCGCAGTCCCTGATGCTGCGCGAGTCCGCCCAGCGCTGGGTGGCCCGGGCGGTGACTGGCGAGGTCACCGTCGAGCTGCGCCGCGGCAACGACTACTCCATCCTGAACACGGTGAGCCCAAACCTCACCTACAAGCCCGAACGGCTCACGATGGAAAAGGGCGAATCGGTGTTCTCGCCGCAGGACCGCATCGGTCAGCTCACCATGCGCAATCTGGATATTGCCGACACGCGCGAGAAGCTGTTCACCTATGTGAACGCTGGCCTGCTGGCGCCCGGCGCGGGCGGGCAACTCCCGCGCCTGATCGACGCCGGCACCACGCCTGGCGACGCCGACACGGAGTAGCCCATGAAGGTCAAGATGACCCTCGTCGGACTGTTCCTGGCCTTCCTCGTCATCCAGTGGTATCCGTACGCCCACGATCACAAGAATCCGCGGGTCGTGGCTGAACCGGCGTGGGACTCCCCCATCACGCGTGAACTGGCCCGCCGCGCCTGCTTCGATTGCCACAGCAACGAAACGGTGTGGCCCGTCTACGCGCGCTTCGCGCCTGTCTCCTGGCTGGTTTACCACGACGTGATGGAGGGCCGGGAGAAGCTGAACTTCTCGGAGTGGAACAGGCCACACAAGGAAGCGGGCAAGTCTGCCGACGAAATCCGCGAAGGCGAGATGCCGATGCCGCTCTATCTGCTCATGCACAGCTCGGCCAAGCTGAATGCGGCCGAGCAGCAGGCGCTCATCTCCGGCCTCGAGAAGACGCTCGGCACCGGCAAGTAGGCACAACACCGCGCTCCAGGTCCCATGACAGGCCTGGATGTCAGCACCAGCTCAGTTCAGATGTGTGGGAGAGGTGTGGCCAGTCGCGCCGACCCGGACTTCGAGAACTCCGGGTCGGACACACTGGTACCCGCGCGGCACCGAGATGTCCGATGTCAGCGGAAAAACGGCGCGGAAGAGCCCGGTTGGACCCGGACGCGCCTCTTGAGGGGAGAACTACTCGGGCTTGACGTTCTCGGCGCGCGGGCCCTTGGGACCACGACCCACATCGAACGTCACCGACTGACCTTCACGCATCTCATCGAACCGCACAACCACACAGGCCGACTGATGAAAGAAGTACTCGTTGCCGTCGCCGGACTCAATGAAGCCGAATCCCTTATCACGAATCATGCGCTTGATCTTGCCGTTTGCCATCGAAGCTCTCCAAGACTATGTCGTACGCCTACGGTACTGTAGCGCGGGCCGGGTCCTAAAGCACGCAATAAAGGCAAGCAGCCGTTGATGGCATCATGTGGGGCGAGGAGCCGTCCATGTTCACCCGTTCGCATCTGCGCGCGCTGACCGCCACGTTCTGTCTCGGGATTGTCCTGCTGTCGACCGGAGTCTCGGCACAGTCACCCACGCCGGTCGCCCCCCCCAAGAACAAGTACAAGCCGGCTGACGACGTCCGCCTGGGACGCGAGGCCGCCCAGGAGATCCTGAAGCAGACGCCGCTCCTCACCGACGCGTCTCTGCACGGCTACCTCGAACAGCTCGGCCGGCGCCTGGTGGGCGTGATTCCGGTCCCGCTCCAGCAGAAGGAGTTCGTGTACACCTTCGACGTGGCGGACATGGCCGACCTGAACGCCTTTGCCCTGCCAGGCGGACCGATGTTCGTCCACCGCGGCATCATGAAGGCCTCGAAGAACGAGGGCGAGCTGATTGGCGTGATGGCGCACGAGCTGAGCCACGTCATCCTCCGCCACGGCACGGCGCAGCAGACCAAGGCCGAAAAGTTCCAGCTTGGCGCACTCGCCGGGCAGGTCATTGGCTCGGTGGTCGGAGGTGCGGCCGGCAGTCTCATCGCGCAGGGCTCGAGCTTCGGCGTCAATACCTACTTCATGAAGTTCAGCCGCGACCACGAAAAGCAGGCCGACATTCTCGGCGCGCAGCTGATGGCGAAGGCCGGCTACGACCCGCGCGACATGGCGTCCATGTTCCGCACACTCGAAAAGGAAGGCGGCCCGAGTGGCCCGCAGTGGCTGAGCAGCCACCCCAACCCAGGGAATCGCGCCGTCTACATCACGGCAGAGGCACAGGCCCTGAAGGTCGCCGAGGGGTTGCGACCCAACGCCGCGGCCTTCGCAGCCATGCAGACCCGGCTTGCGTCGCTCCCGCCAGCGGCCGGGCCCAGAAAGGCCGCCGCTGCGCCCGCCGCGACAACTTCACCCAGACCTGCCACCTCCATCGAGCCGCCATCGTCGCAGTTCCGCGGCTATCGGGCGCCGTCGGGCCTGCAGATCAGCGTGCCGGCCAACTGGCAGCCGCCAGCCGGCGGCTCCGCCCTGATGTTCGCCCCACAAGGCGCGTTCTATCAGCAGGGCAACAGCACGGGCTTCACCCACGGTGTCGAGGCTGGCATTTCGACCAGCCAGAACGCGGATCTCCAGCGCGACACACAGGCCTTGCTGCAGGGACTGATGCAGACCAACCCGAAGCTGCGGCTCAACGGCGGCTACCAGTCCACGGCAGTCGGTGGACGACCGGGCCTGGCGGCGACCCTGTCGAACCTGTCAGAGGTGACCGGGCAGCCGGAGTACATCGCGGTCTTCACGACGCGCCTCCGCGACGGGAACCTGTTCTACCTGATCGGCGTGGCGCCCGACGCCCAGGCTGGTCAGTATGTCGATGCGTTCGCCCGGGTGCGCACGTCGCTGAAACTCAACGACTGACCACCGGGCTCCCAGCCGGAACGCCGGCCGGAAGGGTCGCCCGGGCTGGCACCGGGCGGCGCTCGCCGATCTGCTGGCGCCACATCGCGTAGTAGAGACCCTTCTGCTCGAGCAGGGCCGCATGGCTGCCCGACTCAATGACCCTGCCCTGCTCCAGGACGAAGATCCGGTCGGCGTGCATGATGGTCGACAGTCGGTGCGCGATGAGGATGGTCATCACGTCCTGACTGGCGGCCACTTCGCGGATGGTGGCGCCAATCTCTTCCTCCGTCAGCGAATCGAGCGACGACGTCGCCTCGTCGAAGACCAGCAGGTGCGGGTGCCGCAGCAGCGCCCGCGCAATCGAGAGGCGCTGTTTCTCGCCTCCCGACACCTTGACGCCGCCTTCGCCAATCACCGTGTCTAGTCCCTGACTCGCCCGCGCGAGCAGCGTGTCACAGGCCGCCTTGCGGAGCACCGCCAGGCAGTCCTCGTCGGTGGCAGTGGGATTCACGAACAGCAGGTTCTCCCGGATGCTCCCGGCAAACAGCTGGGTGTCCTGGGTGACGAAGCCGATGCGCTCGCGCAACTGGTTCAGGTCCACGGTCGCCGCGTCGTGGCCGTTGTAGAGAATGCGCCCGGCCTGGGCCGGATAGAGCCCCACCAGCAATTTGACCAGCGTCGTCTTGCCTGCCCCTGACGGGCCGACAAACGCCACCGTATCTCCCTGACGCAGGTCGAACGAGATGTCGGTCAGCGCCGGAGACGATGCCGTCTGATGGGTGAAGCCGACACCCTGGAACGCCAGCGTCCGGAGTTCCGGCACCGCCGCGGGGTTGTCCGGCCGCGGCTCGACCGGCATGGCCAGAATGTCCTCGAAGTTCTTCAGCGACACTTCGGCTTCGCGGTAGATGTTGATGATGTTGCCCAGCTCCTGCAGCGGGCCGAAGATGAAGAACGAGTAGATGAACAGCGAGAAGAACTGGCCGACGGTGATCTCCCGGGCAAAGATCAGATAGAGCATCAGGAACAGGATGCTCGTGCGCAGGAAATTGACAGTGGTGCCCTGAATGAAGCTGAGGCTGCGGATGTAGCGCACCTTCTTCAGCTCAAGCTGGAGAATCCGGTCCGTGGTGGTATTGAGCCGGGCAATCTCCTGCGCCGCCAGGCCCAGGCTCTTCACCAGCTCGATGTTCCGGAGCGACTCGGTGGTGGACCCGGCCAGCGCGGTCGTCTCGGCCACGATGACCTTCTGGATCGTCTTGATCTTCCGGCTCAGCACGGAGCTCAGCACGCCCAGCACCGGCACGGTGAGGAAGTACACCGGCGCGATGGCCCAGTGCACCGTGAAGGCATAGCTCACGACGAAGATGATGCCCACCAGCGAGGTGAAGAGGATGCTGATGGACGCGGCAATCAGCTTCTCGACATCAGCCCGCACCTTCTGGAGCTTGCCCAGGGTTTCTCCGCTCCGCTGGTCCTCGAACACCGCATAGGGCAGCTCGAGCGAGTGGCTGATGCCATCCGAATAGATCCGGGCCCCGATCCGCTGCGTGATGACGTTGATGAAGTAGTCCTGGAAGTTCTTGGCCACGCGTGACACGAAGGCCACGCCGACCGCCGCCGCCAGCAGCAGGCTGACGCCCCGGAAGAAGTCACGGGTCGAATACTGGTCGAAGCGGGTGGCGTACTCGTCGATGACGTGCCTGAAGATCAGCGGGTCAAGCAGCGAGAAGACCTGGTTGATGGCCGCCAGGACCAGCGCCAGCGTCACCAGGCGCCAGTAGTCCTTCAGATAGGCGAGCAGCAGTCTCATGGTGATAGCATTAAACCATTGAAAAACATGGTCTTGTCTGACCGTGACGCAATGACCTCGCCCACCGGTTCCCGCACCAACGGCAAATTCCTCGACGTGGATGGCCGGCGCTTCCTGGTCAAGGGCGTCACCTACGGCACGTTCGCCCCGGACGCGACCGGAGGCCAGTTTCCAACGCTGGCACAGATCGACCGCGACTTCGGCCTGATGGCCGCTGCAGGTGTGAACACGGTCCGCGTGTACACCGTCCCCGCTCCCGAGTTGCTGGATACGGCCGCCAGCCACGGCCTGCGCGTCATGATTGGGGTGCCCTGGGCCCAGCACATCGCCTTTCTGGGCGACCCGGCCCTGACCCGGAGCATCCGCGAACAGGCCGCCACCACCGTCCGGACTCTGGCCAGTCATCCCGCCACGCTGATGTTTGCGGTCGGCAACGAGATTCCGGCCTCTGTGGTGCGCTGGCACGGCCAGGAGCAGATCGAGCGTTTCCTCGGCGAGCTGTATGACGCCTGCAAGCAGGCCGCGCCGGACAGCGTCCTCACCTACGTCAACTTTCCGCCCACCGAATATCTCGACCTCGAGTGCTTCGACGTCTGCAGTTTCAACGTCTATCTGCACCGGGAAGCCGACCTGCGTGCCTATCTGGCCCGGCTGCAGCACCGGGCCGGCTACAAGCCGCTGCTGCTGGCCGAGGCTGGCGCCGACAGCATTCGCGAGGGTCTGGACGGCCAGGCGCGCATCACGGCCAATCACATCCGCGCGGCGTTCGAGGAAGGCGCCTGCGGCGCCGTTGCCTTTGCGTGGACCGACGAGTGGTGGCGCGGTGGACACACTGTTGAGGACTGGTCCTTCGGACTCGTGGACGTGGCCCGTGAGCCGAAGCCGGCCCTGCCCGCCGTCTCCGCGGCATTTGCCCAGGCCCCCTTCTCAGACGAGGCGCGCGCGACCTGGCCCAGGACATCCGTCGTGGTCTGCGCGTACAACGCGGCGGACACCATCGACGACTGCCTGGCATCGCTCGAACAGCTCACCTACCCGAACGTCGAACTGATCGTGGTCAACGACGGCTCGAAGGACGCCACGGGCACCATCGCGCGCCGGTATCCGACGGCCCACGTCATCGACATTCCGAATGGCGGCCTTAGTGCCGCGCGCAACGTGGGTCTGGCCCACGCGACCGGCGAGTATGTCGCCTACACGGACGCCGATGTCCGGGTGGACCCTGACTGGCTGACCTATCTGGTGCAGCCCATGTTGTCAGGCGCGTTCGCCGGCTCGGGCGGTCCCAACGTGGTGCCACCGGAGGACGACTGGGTTGCCCAGTGCGTGGCCCGCTCACCGGGCGGCCCGACCCACGTCCTGCTCGACGACCGGGTGGCCGAGCACGTGCCTGGCTGCAACATGGCCTTCCGGCGCGACGCGCTCAATTCGATTGGCGGCTTCAACCCGGTCTACCTCCGCGCCGGCGACGACGTGGACATCTGCTGGCGCCTCCAGGCGCGCGGTCTCCGCATCGGCTTTGCGCCGTCCGCTCTGGTCTGGCACCACCACCGCGCCACCGTCTCGGCCTACTGGCGTCAGCAGGTCGGATATGGCGAAGGCGAGACCTGGCTCGACGCACACCACCCCGAGAAGTTCGTTGGCGGCCAGGCAACGTGGCGCGGGCACATCTACAGCCCGCTGCCGTTTCTCCGCTCCTTCAAGGGCAGCCGCGTGAACACCGGCGTCTGGGGCACCGCCGCCTTCCCGTCCATCTACAGCGACGACGCCTACCGTCTGGAATATCTGCCGCACACGCCGCTCTGGCTGGGCGTCTCGCTGGCGCTCATCCTGGGTGGCGCGGTCGGTGTCGGTTTCCGCGAGGTCTTCGGCCTGTTGGCCCTGCTGGCCGGCCTTGGCGGCTGGGCCACCACCATCTCCCGGTGCATCACGTTCGCCCGGCGCTCGAACCTGCATGGCCTCCCGGACATCGGCACCCGGACGCACGCCCAGAGCCGGCTGATGTATCAGGGCCTGATCGCCTGGCTCCACATCATTCATCCGCTCGCGCGCCTGCGGGGCCGGCTGCGCGGCATGGCCGAGATGCCCCATGCCGTGTCCTCCGAGCACGTCATGCGACGGCCCTGGAAGATACCCTTCCCCTTGCCGGACGACCTCCGCCGCGCTGCCAACCTCATTCTGTGCCGCACCGACGAGCGCGCCTTCTGGAGCGAGAACTGGGTGGCCCATGGCGAGGTACTGACCGAGCTCATCGGCGTGCTGCGTGCCGCACGGCCTGCACCGGTCATCGATGTGGACGAGGGCTGGCGGCAGGACCGCGACATCAGCCTGGCCGTCGGCCGCTGGGGCTGGCTGCACGTCAGCGCACTGGTCGAGGAGCACGCCGCTGGCAAGTGCCTCTTCCGCATCGCCACCCGCCTGCGCCTCAGCTTCATTGGCACCCTGCAGGCGCTGAGCGTCGCGCTGCTGCTCTCCTTCGGCAGCGTCGCGCTGATGTCGCTGCATCGCCCCTCCGGCCGCCTGCTCTCGGCGGTGGCCTTCGGCGTCCTGGCTATCCGCACGGCCTGGCAGACCATCCGCATCACGGCTGTCCTCGACCGCGCCATTCTGCGTACGGTTGGCGCGTCCGGCATGATGCCACTTCCCCCGACGCCGAAGGCCTGACCGGCATGCGGGAGTTCTCCTGGAGCCTCGCGTTTCTCAGGCCGTATCGAGTCCGGGTGTTCGGCATTGCCGCGCTCGCCCTGGTCGAAATTGGTCTGGCCGCGCTGGCGCCCTGGCCGATGAAGGCCATCGTCGACAACGTCTTCGGCCGCCAGCCGTTCCCACCCGCGCTGGCCGGGCCGGTCAACACGCTCACTGGCGGACGCGTGGTAGCGTTGCTCATCGTCGTGGCGCTGGCCGGCCTGCTGCTGCAGCTCCTCCTCGAAGTCGTGCGCGCCGTACATACGCAGATTCAGGTGGATACAGGCCAGCGCATCGTGTACGACCTGCGCGGGCGGCTGCTCGAGCATCTGCAGGCCCTGCCGCTCAGGCACCACGTGCTGGGTCGCACCGCCGACAGCGTCTACCGCCTCGACGCAGACGCGTACTGCGTCAACGACCTGGTCATCGGCGGCGTTTTCCCGCTGGCCACGGCGGCCCTGAACCTGACGGTCATGTTTGCGGTGCTGGCACGGCTCGATACACCGCTCGCCCTGCTGTCCCTGGCCGTGGCACCGTTCCTCTATGTCTCGCTGCGGTACTACTCGCGCACGATGACCGATCGGGCCGAACAGGTGAAGTCGCGCGAGTCCACACTGGTCGAGCGGGCGTACGAAATCCTGTCCTCCATCGCCGCCATCAAGAGCTTCGCCCGCGAGCGTCACGAACTGTCGCGCTTCGCGCGCACCGGCAACGACACGATGGCCGCACGCCTGACGCTCACGTGGCAGGAGTCGCTCTTCTCCGTGTGCGTCACGGCCATCACCCTGACCGGGACGGCCCTGGTGCTGGTGGTCGGCGGGCTTCACGTCATCGACGGCACCCTGACCGTGGGCGGGCTTCTGGTCGTCATCGCCTATCTGGCGGCCGTCTACAACCCGTTGTCTTCCATCGCGCACACCACCGGCGCCCTGCAGCAGGCGCGCGTCAGCGCGCGCCGCGTGCAGGAACTGCTGGCGCTGGCGCCCGAACAGCTTGACGCGCCTGACGGTGTGGATGCCGCTGGCATCGCCGGCCACATCGAGTTCAAGGATGTGGGCTTTGCCTACGACGCCAGCCGGCAGATCCTCGATCAGATCAGCTTCGTGGCCCATCCGGGCGAAATGGTGGCGCTGGTCGGCCTGACCGGCGCAGGCAAGACCACCCTTGCCAGCCTGATTCCGCGCTTCTTCGAACCGACGCATGGCCAGGTGCTGATAGATGGCGTCGAGGTGCAGCGCTATCGCCTGCGCTCGTTGCGCGAACGCATCGCGCTGGTGCCACAGGAATCGGCCCTCTTCGGCGGCACCATCGGCGACAACATCCGGTACGGCCGGCTCGACGCCACAGACGCGGACGTCGAGGCTGCCGCCCATCTGGCCCACGTCCACCACTTCATCGAGCGTCTGCCCGGTCGCTACGACACGCCGGTGGCCGAAGCCGGGGCGACGCTCTCGGGCGGCGAACGTCAGCGTCTCGGCATTGCCCGCGCCCTGCTGAAGAACGCGCCCATTCTCATCCTCGACGAACCGACGTCCTCGCTGGACGCCATCTCCGAGGATGCCGTGTTCCAGGCGCTGCGGCGTCTGCGCGAGGGCCGCACGACCATCGTCATCGCGCACCGGCTCTCCACCATCCGCGATGCCGACCGCATCCTCGTGCTGCACGAAGGGCGCGTCATGGCCCAGGGGACGCACGACGAGCTGACCGCCTCCAACGAACTGTACCGCCGCATGTGTGCCCGACTCTCCGTGGGCCGTTCGCTCGACGAACCAGAGTCCGTGGACGAGATGCTGAAGGCGCTGGCGTGAAGATCGTCCTTGCGGGCATCATTGCCCGCTATCCGTACGGTGGCGTCACGTGGTGCTCGCTGATGTACCTGCTCGGCCTGCGAGCGCTGGGCCACGAGGTCTGCTACATCGAAGACACAGGGGAGTGCGTCTACGATCCGGTGCAGAACGCCATCTCGACAGACCCGGCCTACGGCACCACCTACATTCACCAGTCGCTGGAACCGTTCGGTCTCGGCGACCGCTGGAGCTTCGTCAACTACGACGGGTCCTACCACGGCGCATCCCGCGAGACCGTGCGCCGCTGGTGCGCCGATGCGGACCTCTTCGTGAACCTGTCGGGCGGCTCGTGGTTCTGGCGCGACGAGTACGCCGCCATCCCGCGCAAGGTCTTCATCGACTCGGACCCGGTGTTCACGCAGCTCGCCATTGCCAAGGGTGAGGCCTGGTACGTCGACTTCTTCCGCAGGTTCGACCATCACTTCACCTTCGGCGCCAACATCGGCACCCCTGCCTGCGCGGTGCCGACCGGCGGCTTCACCTGGCACCACACCTGGCAACCGGTGGTGATGGACCAGTGGGCGAACTCCACCCCACCCGGTGACCGCTTCTCGACGGTGATGACCTGGAAGATCGAGAGCTTTGCCGATGTGGGCGGCAACAAGGATCAGGAGTTCGTGCGCTTCATCGACCTCCCGTCGCGCACGCCGAGCCGGTTCGAGCTGGCGATCAACGGCCCCCAGGCCCTGCTACAGCAGCATGGATGGGCCACCGTGGATGCGATGGGCGTCTCGCGCTCCCTCTGGGACTATCGCGCCTTCATCCAGCGGTCCCGTGCCGAGTTTGGCGTGGCCAAGCACACCTACGTCGCGCATCGCTCCGGGTGGTTCAGCGACCGGACCGCGTGCTATCTGGCCGCCGGGCGCCCCGCGCTCGTGCAGGACACCGGGTGGAGCGCACATCTTCCCGCCGGCACGGGGCTGCTGGCCTTCTCGAATCCCGAGGAGGCCCTGGACGGCCTGGCGCGCATCGAGGCCGACTACGACGCGCACGCCCGCGCGGCGCTGGCCATCGCGCACGAGCACTTCGATGCCGCGGTGGTGCTGCCGCGCCTGCTGGAGACGGCATGTCAGTAGACCGACCGCTGCGCATTGCCCAGGTGGCACCCGTGGCGCAGCCCGTTCCGCCCCCGCGTTCGGGTTCCATCGAGACCCTGACGGCACTCCTGACCGATGGGCTGGTGGCCCGCGGCCACGACGTCACGCTGTTTGCCACCGGCGGGTCGCGCACCAGTGCCCGGCTCCACGCGGTGTACCCCAAGGGGTATCGCGAGAACCCGGCGCTGTGGCCCTGGGAGCTGTGCGAGCTGTTCAATCTCTCGGCGGCGGTGGAACGCGGCGCGCAGTTCGACATCATCCACTACCAGGCCGAGTACTCGCCGCTCTCGCTGGCCTACGCCGGCCTGTCGGTCGCCCCGGTTCTCCAGACCATCCACCACATGCCAACGGAGTCGGAGGTCGCTCTCTGGCGCCAGTATCCGGAGGCCCCCTTCGTGGCCATCTCCCACGAACAGGCCAGGGCACTCACCGGACTGCGCGTGACCGGCGTGGTCCATCACGCTGTCGACACCAGCATCTACACGTTTCAGCGCGACCCGCAGGACTACCTCCTGTTCCTCGGACGGTTCACCGAAGGCAAAGGGGTCCTCCGCGCCATCGAAGTGGCCCGTCAGACCGGACACCGCCTGATCATCGCGGCTGCCGAGAACGACTACTACCGCGAGCACGTGGCTCCGCTGGTGGACGGACGACAGATTGTCTATGTCGGCGAAGTGGAACTGCGGGAGAAGGTGGCGCTGCTCGGCGGCGCCCGCGCGCTGCTCTACCCGGTGCAGGCCGGCGAGCCGTTCGGCCTGGTGCTGGCCGAGGCGATCGCCTGCGGGACGCCAGCCGCCGCCCTGCGACTGGGCGCCGTCGGTGAGTTGATCGACGACGGTCTCACCGGCATGGCCTTCTCGTCGCTGGACGAGCTGGTGCACGGCCTTCCCCAGGTGCTGGCACTCGATCGCGCGGCGGTGCGTACCCAGGCGGTCGCACGGTTCGGCGTGAGCCGGATGGTCGACGAATACGAGGCGACCTACCGCGCCCTGACGACGGCCGGGAGCCGGCTGTGACGGCCACTGCAGGCACACGGCCCGATGCCGGACGGTCGCTGCTCGCCGTCTTCGCCCATCCGGATGACGAGTCCATCGCCTGCGGCGGTCTCCTCGCGTGGTGCGCTGACCGTGGTGCCCGCGTGTCGGTGCTGTGCGTGACCCGTGGCGGCTACGGCGCCGGTGACACGGCGCCGGCACATCAGGCCCGTCGGACCGCCGAGCTTCAGGCGGCCGCGGAGCACCTCGGCCTGGCGGAGGTGGACGTGCTCGACTACCGGGACGGCTATCTGCCCTGGGAGGACCGCCCGGCGCTGGTCCAGGACATCCGCTCGACCATCGCACGCCTGCAGCCGGAGGTGGTGGTGACCTTCGGCGCGGACGGGCTCTACTGGCACCCGGACCACATCGCCGTACACGAGGCCACCACGGCCGCCGTCGGCGCCCTCGGGTCTCAGGCCCCGGCACTCTTCTACGTCACGTCTCCACCGGGCCAGATGCGGCTCGTCCTGGACGCGGCACTGGCCGCCCACTCGCGGCGGTCCGAGGGCCACGCGCCCCGGAGTATTCTCGGCATCACGGCTGTGGAGGCCTTCGGCTCGCACGCGGAACCCCCGACGCTGGTGGTGGATGCCACGGCCTATGCCGCCCGGAAACTCGCCGCGCTGCGGTGCCACCAGACGCAACTGGCTGGCGACGCGCTGGACCTGCTCCCCGGTGACCAGGCGCATCTGCTGGGCGTGGAGCACTACCACCGGGCCGCGACCGGCGCCACCGGGGTCACTTTCATCGAGCGACTTGCCTGATGCACATCACGCTGCTGGACCTGCTGCGCTGCCCGTTCTGCGGGGGACGCCTCACCCTGGAAGACAACGCCGCACTGACACGCACCGGCGATGAGGTGGACACCGGCGTGGTCTGGTGCGAGTGTTGCGCCTTTCCGGTGGTCGGCGGCATCCCGGTGATGCGCGCCGACGACACGACGCGCCGGGCTATCCACCAGCTCGAGGCCGGCGACCACGCCGAGGCACTGGCCACGATGCTCGACGTCGGCGACGAGCGACGCGCGGACTTCGACGCGCTGCTGGCGCGAGGCGCGGCCGCCACCTACCAGGACGCCATCGCCGTCCTGAGCCCGGACCCGGAGGGCACCTATTTCGTCTACCGGTTCTCCGACCCGACCTTTGTCATGGCCGACGCGGTGCTGCGGGCGCTGGCCCAGGCTCCTGGCGCCTATGCGGGGCGGGTGCTCGACATCTGCGGCGGGTCCGGACACCTGACGCGCACGCTGTGCGCCCTGCGGCCTGACCACGAGGTGGTGCTGGCCGACATGTTCTTCTGGAAGCTCTGGCTGGCCCGCACCATCACGGCGCCGCGGTGCCAGCCGGTGTGCTGCGATGGCAACCAGCCGCTGCCCTTCGCCCGCGGGAGCTTTCCCGCCGTCGTGCTGTCCGATGCCTTCCCCTACATCTGGCAGAAGCGCATGCTGGCCGAGGAGATGATGCGCGTGGCCGGCGACGACGGGCTGGTGGTGATGCCGCATCTGCACAGCTCGCTTGGCGAGAACTTTTCCGCCGGGATGACGCTGACGCCCGAGTCCTACCGGAATCTGTTCCTCGCACTGGAGCCGCGCCTGTTCGCCGACCAGGCGCTGCTGACGCAGGCCATCGAGGGGCGCGGGCTGGACCTCAGCCGTCCGCAGTCCCCGGAGGAGCTCGGGCACGAGCCCTCCTTCACGCTGATTGCCACGCGCCAGTCGCGCGTGTTCCGCCACTACGAACCGCTCTCGCCGGGACTGGTGGCGGGCGTGTTGCGCGTGAACCCGCTGTACGAGGTGACGCGCCGGGGCTGGGCGACAGAGCTGACCCTGCGGTTTCCCAACGAGGAATACGCGGAGGAGTTCGGCGAGTGCCGGCGCTATCTGCCCGACACGCTGACGCTCGACGTCGACCTGACCGGGCCCCTCGCGGACGCCGGGGCGCTGTCCCGCATTGATGACCTGCGCCGGCGTCGGGTGCTGCTGGACGTGCCGACGCGCTATTGTGGCGGCGCCGACAGGGCGGCCACCGGGTCGTAGGGGGACACCGAGCCGATGTGACGGCCCACCCACTCCTGAATCACGACGTCAGGATGCTCGGCCTCGATGGTGGGCAGGTCGACATTGCTCTGCCAGAGATACACGGCCCGACTGAAATGCTCTGACAGAAACGGCACCAGCGCGGACCCGAACGAGTCCCGGAACACGACCGCACGCGGCAGCGCGCCGTCCCGGGTGGTCACAATGCGCTCCACTTCGTCGGTCGGCCGTGTCTCCGGCGGCTCCACGACGCGTGCGTGCCGCGGTTCGCGCGGCACCAGCACCAGGTCCTCCTCGCGCAGCACGCTGCGCAACCCCAACAATCTTGCCAGGTCCTTGCCAGGCACCATGACGCTGCGCGCCTCGAATTCCAGGCGGCCCTTGGTCGGCACGCCGCCGGAGAGGCGCAGGCTGTCCATGATCTGCTGGTAGGCGAAGAACGCGCCGCGCGCGTTCCAGTGCGTATCGGTCCGGTGGTACAGGCGATCGAAGGCCTTGGCCGCCGCCATCGGCAGCCGTGGGTCGACCACGGTCACCGTTGAGCGCTCGCGGAGGTAGGTCACGAGCTGATCGATACGCGTGGTCGCACCGATGCGCTGGATCCCGGCGGGCAGGTACTCGGGGTAGAGCACATGCTTGTCGGGCCCGATCACGAACACGAAGCGCACGCCCCGGGCGGCCAGCCAGTCGTGCGTGTGCTGGAGGGTCAGCCGCCACGCCTCCAGCTCCGCCGTCGTCATGGGTGGGTCTGCAGCAAAGTCGGCGACCGACTCCTCGTCGGCATAGAACAGCCACCCGTCGCGTCCCAGCATCACGTCCCGCGTGGTGGCCGTGTGGAGCCCCTTCACGCGCAGCAGGGCCTGCCACCGCACCAGAGGCGTACGGAACGCGAAGTGATCGGCGAAGTACCGGGTGAAGCCCTCGGGCCAGGCCGCCAGGTCCGCCCAGGTCAGACTGACGGCCGGGAACGGCGCCGGCTTCCGGTGCTCCTCGGTCAGGGCCGCGCGTCCGATCCCGGCAACCGTGCCGACCAGCGGCACGGCCAGCGCCAGCACAAAGAGCACCACCAGCAGCCCGTCCAGACGTCGCGTGAGGTGTGGCAGGTCCATCTCAGAACCGGAAGTAGATGAACGGGCTGAAGGCCCCGGCAGCGACCTGCGTCAGAGACGCGCCAAACAGCGCGGCGAGCGCCACGACGACGGCGGCCGCCCACCCGGCCGGCAGCACACGCGCCTCGCGGCCACCTGCGGTGGCAGTGGACAGTCGCGCAAGCAGGCGCGGCACGATCGGCGTGGACCCGATGAGGGCGGCGGCGACCACGAGCAGCAGTTCGGGCGTGAGATACCAGGACGGGGCGAGCGCCGTCGGCGCGTGGCCGCCCGCACCGGCCATGGCCCGCAGCAGGTGCCACGCCTGCGTGACCGACCCGGCGCGGAAGAGCACCCAGCCGATCACAACGACGAGCAGCGTGTAGCCGCGTCCCACCACGACCGGCAGACGCTCCAGCCGCGCTCCGAGTCCCGCACGCTCCAGCACCAGGAAGAGGCCGTGCAGCAGCCCCCAGAGCACGAACGTCCAGCTGGCACCGTGCCAGAGGCCGCACAGGAAGAAGATGGTGACGAGGTTGAGATACACCCGTCCCGTCGAGCGACGATTGCCGCCGAGCGGGATGTAGACGTAGTCGCGGAACCAGGACGAGAGCGAGATGTGCCATCGTCGCCAGAAGTCCTGCATGGACGTGGCCGCGTAGGGATACCGGAAGTTCTCCGGGAAGGTGAACCCGAACATGTGCCCCAGACCGATGGCCATGTCCGAGTAGCCCGAGAAGTCGAAATAGATCTGCAGCGTGTAGCAGATCGCACCAATCCAGGCGTGGGCCGCCGAGACCTGATCGACCGGCATGCCGAAGATGGCATCTGCAGGGCCGCTGACCAACCCGGCGACCAGCGTCTTCTTGGCCAGACCGACGATGAAGCGGCGCACGCCGAGCGCGAAGCCGCTCTTCGTGTGGGTGCGCCTGCCGATCTGCGCGGCAATCTCCCGATACCGGATGATCGGACCGGCAATGAGCTGGGGAAAGAACAGCAGGTACAACGTGGCGCCGACGGGCCCCTTCTGGGCGACGGCCTG
>JAKFYA010000033.1 GCA_021731095.1 Acidobacteriota bacterium
GCCGGTCGAAGCACTCCACGAGCCGCATGTTCGGCTCGGCCACCTTGACCACGTCGCCGAGCGAGATCGTGTCGGGATCGCGAAGGAGTCGCATGCCGCCCGTTCGCCCGGGCAGCATCTCCACATACCCATGCTCGCCGAGTGTCTGCACGACGCGGACGAGGTGATGCTTGGAAATACCGTAGGCGTCGCTGATACGACGCGTCGGGATCACCTCCCCGGGATGGGACCCGAGGTAGATGAGCACCCGAAGCGCGTAATCGGCGTGAAGGCTGAGCTGCACGGCACTGTCGATTAGACCACAGCGCCGACGCCGCGTTCAGGTGGCCGAGGGCAGGAACGCATCCGCGTGGATGTCGTTGAGCGATGCGCCGGCGAGAAAGACCTTCTTCCTGAGCGACTGGACGAGCGTGGGATCGCCACAGAGGTAGGCCCGCCAGTGCTTCAGCGACGGATGGGTGTTCAGGATGAGCGCGTCGAGTGGCCCATCGGCCGCCAGAGTTGCCAGCGTGTAGGAGAAGTTCGGCGTCTGCGCAGCCATCCCGGCCAGCTCATCGCCCAGATACAGGCCGGCCGTATTCACGACGCCGTGAAAGAGGCGGATCGGACCCCGGTGTCCCTGTGCGATGGCATCACGCGCGATGCCGTACAGGGGCGCCAGCCCGGTGCCTGTACCCGCCAGCAGCAGCGGTTGCTCTTCACGACCGGGTACATAGAAGCACTCGCCGGATGGGCCCTGCACCGACAGGGCCTGGCCGACTCTGGCCTGCGTGGCCAGCCACTGGCTCATCTGGCCACCGGGCAGTATGCGGACATGCATCTCCAGCATGCCCTCCGAAGGCAGGCTCGCCACCGAGTAGCTGCGCGCCAGTCCGTCCTCGCGCAACAGGGCGACGAACTGGCCGGCGCGGTACTCGAACGGTGCGCGTGTCTCCAGCCTCACACGCAGTACCGAGTCGGTCAGCCGCTCGAGCGCGGAGATGACCGCCGGTACGCGTGCCTCGTCGCCAGCCGGCGCCGCGACGAGATCTGACTCGAGTCGGCACAGGCAGGCGAGGAAGTACCCGCTGGCGCGCCAGGCATCCTTCAGCCCCGCCTGGGCGGCGGCGGGAGGCGGCGTCTGTGCGGCCGCCTTGAGCAGGCACGAGCCGCAGACGCCGGCACGGCACGAATGCGAGATGGGCAGGCCGCGACGCAGAAGGGCGTCGAGTACGGTCTCGCCCTCCTGCACGTCGACGGCCGTGCCCTGGTACTCGACCCGCGGCATCTACCGGTTCAAGACGTCGGCGCGGGTCGTCTCCGCGATGGCCGCAACCTGGCTAATCAGGTTGTCCGCCACGCCGAGTTCCTTCAGCGTGCCACCGAGCAGCTCGATGATCGCGTCGAAGTGGGTGTCGTTGAGGCCCTGCTTCACCAGATGGGCATGCCCCGCGCGCATGTCCTTGCCGGTGTAGTTGTGCGGTCCACCAAACGCCATGGTGAGGAACGCCTTCTGCTTGCCGCGCTGACGGTCCATGTCGACGCCTTCGAAGAAGCGGAACACACGATCGTCGCTGAGTACCTTGCGGTAGAAGATGTCCACGGCCGCGTCCACGGCGGCAGCGCCGCCGAGCTGGTCAAACAGTGAGGGTGACTGAGTAGTGGTCATAAGTTGCAGTGAGAATGCATCGTTATGACAACGCTGTCAAGCCTCCGGTTCGGCCACCAGATCGATGAACCCTCGATCCACGTCCACCGAGGCCAGACGCACGCGGACCTCGTCGCCGACATCCAGTCCCTCGCTGCCCCGCACGACTCGCCCTTCAACGGGAACTGTCAGCAGACGGGCCCATGTGCCTTTGGCCGACGCACCGGTCACGCGCGAGGCAAACACCTCGCCGATACGGGACTCCAGCAGCATGGCGGCGGCCGACTTGGCCACCTGACGCTCGACCTTGTTGGCCGCGTCCTCCTGCCGCGTGAGATGCGTGGCCAGCTGCTCGAGCGCGTCATAGGTATAGGGAGATGGTGCTGCCGCGAGCGCCGCCTTGAGCAGGCGCTGCGTCACCAGGTCTGGATACCGGCGGTTCGGCGCCGTCGAGTGCGTGTAGTCTTTCACCGCCAGGCCGAAGTGCCCTGGCGCCGGGGCGCCGGGGCGCTCCGCGACATATTCGCCGGCACCCAACAGCTTGATCACCGCCAGCGACAGGTCCGGGAAGCGCTCTGGCGCAGCCATCCGCCGGCTGACCAGAAAGGCATCCAGCGCCACCGGATCCGCGACGGCTGGCAGGACGGCGCCCTGCCCGGCCGCCAGCACCACGATGCGGTCCCACCGCTTCGGTGTTCGCACGACACGCCGGAGTGAGGGCACCTGCCGCTCCGCGAGAAAGCGGGCGGTCACACCGTTGGCGGCAATCATGAAGTCTTCGATGATCTGCGTGGCCCGGCTCTTCCGTTCAGCATCGAGACCGAGAAGGCGCTCGCCCTCGAAGACGGGGCGCGCCTCGACGGTCTCCAGGCTCAGCGCGCCCTGCACGTGGCGCAACTGTCGCAGACGCTGCGCGACCTGATCCTGGACGCGCAGGTTGGTCTCCAGTCCGGGTACGGCCGCCAGCGTTGGCGGCGCCGGGCCAGGCCATCGAGCCAGGCCGCCACGCCGTGGTAGGTGAGTTGGGCGTGGTTGCGGACGCGCGCCCGATACAGATCGCCACGTTGAATCTCGCCGCTGTCAGCCACCTGCATGTCGACCACGACAGCCAGGCGCACCTCATTGAGGTTGAGGGAGGTCAGGTCGGTCGAGAGCGCTTCAGGCAGCAGCGGAAAGACGCCTCCAGCGGTATAGACGGACGTGGTGTTGTGTCGCGCATGCACATCGATGGCAGAGCCCTGCGGGACCAGAGCATCCACGTCGGCCACAGCCACACGAATGACCGTCGTCCCGTCCGGGCGTACCTCGGCCACCGTGAGCTGGTCCAGGTCGCGGGAGTCGTCGTTGTCGATGGAGGCCCAGAGCAGATTGGTCAGGTCCCGGATGTCGAGACGATCGACGCCGGACTCGACGGGGCCTGCCGAGGAGGCGGCGATCTGTCGAACCTGTGCTCCGACGGCGGAGGTGAAATCAGCCAGGAGCCCGCGCTGCTGCATGGCGCGGCGGGCAATCGTGCGGAGGATGGCGCGGTGCTCGTTGGAGGAGTGAGGCATGGCTCGTCTCGGGGGACTCGCGCAAGTCCTAGGGCGCCAGAGTCTGCACCATCAGGAGACCGAACTGATTGATGAAGCGGGCGTTGTGCGCGGCGAAGATATCCTGGGCGCACTCGCGGCGCTCCGTGCCGTGGGTCAGAACCATGACGACGCAGTGCCCGGCCAGTAGTTCGCTTTCGTAGTGGTGCATGTGCTCGCCCTCCACCGTGAGGTGGTGGAGCGCATGGCTGAATCGGCCCAAGGCGCCGTGATCGTCGCCGCTGAAGTCGATGAGCCTCGCTCCGGCTGCACCGCAGTGCACATCGAAGGACTGGCCGAAGCCCGCCGCGTTGAGCGCGTCAGTCGTGGCCCGCACATCGGCCTGTTCGTCAAACACCGCAACCAGCCGGCTGAGGCTGTAGTCCATCAATCGCTCGCCGGGTGTGGTGGAGGCTTCGGAATTCATGGCTGGTCTCCTGCTGCGCGGCGACGGGATGTCCCCTCACCAGCGTGCATCCCGCGCCCCTCGACCGGGTGTCCCGCCTTGAACAGCCTCAGGCCGGATGACCCGGACCAGACGACGCGGCATGGTGTCGCCAGGTGAACCGGGAGCACAGCTCGGCCCATGCCCAGGCCACGGCTGCGCCGCCCAGCACGAGTAGCCAGAGCTCGACCGGCAGGGCCGCGCTGCCAAGGAGCCGCGCGGTCACCGGCACGATCGCCACGACTGCCTGCAGGACCACCCCGCTGGCGACCGCGACATGCAGATAGCGGTTCGGCAAGGGTCGCGTCCAGGTGTGGCGGGCGGGATAGGTCAGCAGCAACTGGCCAATGGCCATGAAGTGGAAGGTCGCTGCCCTGGCGACGTCTGTCCCGTAGCCCAGCCAGGGCACCAGCGCAAGAATGGCCAGTGCCAGCACGGCCTTCCCGACGCCGGCCTCAAGCACGAATCGCAGGGACGCGCGGTCGAGGAGCGGGGCGTCTGCTGGACGCGGCGGCTGACCCATCACACCAGGTGTGCGGTCGAAGGCCAGGGCAATGGCCGGAATGCCGTCGGTCATCAGATTGATCCAGAGAATCTGTGCCGCTGTCAGCGGCAGCAGCAACGCCCCGGCGTCATCGCGCATGCCGAATGCGAAGGCGGCCATGGCGCCGACGGCGACCACGAGGACCTCTGAGAGGTTGGTCGAGAACAGGAAGCGCAGAAACGTCTGGATGTTCTCGTAGATGGATCGCCCCTCTTCGACGGCGCCCACGATGGTGGCGAAGTTGTCGTCGAGCAGCACCAGGTCCGCCACCTCGCGGCTGACATCGGAACCGCGCTGCCCCATGGCCACACCGACATCCGACCGTTTCAGGGCAGGGGCGTCATTCACGCCGTCACCAGTCATGGCGACAATCGCGCCCTGCGCCTGGAGCAGTTCGACCAGCTGCAGCTTCTGTTCGGGACGGACGCGGGCGAACACGTTCACGTCTCGCGCCGCCTCCTGGAGCGGGGCGCCCTCGAGACCATCAAGTGCCTCACCGGTCAGAACCCGCTCGCCAGGTATGCCAATGAGTGTGGCCACCGCACGCGCGGTGGCCGGGTGGTCACCGGTAATCATGATCACGCGGATGCCAGCCGCGAGGGCCGTGGTCACCGCTCCAGTAACCTCGGGCCGGGGCGGATCCCAGAAGAGCACCAGCCCGAGCAGAGACAGGCCTTCCTCGCGCTCGCCGTCACCCATGGCTACAGCCAGCACGCGGAACCCCTCGCGCGCGTGGGCCTCGGCCTTGCCGTTCCACGAGGTGCGGTCCGATTCGGACAGCGCACACCGCCCCAGCATCACTTCGGGAGCGCCCTTGAGGTAGCTGATGGTGCCACCGCCGTCCTGGACGGTGACACGGGCATATTTCCACGCGCTGTCGAAGGGACGCTCGGACACCCGGGGATGCCGCTGCCGGAGCATGGCCACGTCCACTCCACCTGCTGCCGCGAACCTGAGCAGACCCAGCTCCATCGGATCGCCAGCGCCGGTCGACAGGTCTGCGTCGTTGGCCAGCGTCATGGCGGTCAAGGCACGCGGGCCATCGAGGGCATCGAGCGTGCGGACTTCCATCAGGCTTTCGGTGAGCGTGCCCGTCTTGTCCGTGGCGATCACCGTCACCGAACCGAGGGCCTCGACGGCCGAGAGGCGACGCACCACGGCCTTCAGCCGGGCCATCCGTTCCACGCCGAGAGAGAGCGCAACGGTGAGTACGGCCGGGAGGCCCTCTGGCACGGCGGCCACGGCCAGCGCCACGGCGAAGATGATGATGTGGGGCGCACGGCTGAGGCCCTCACCAATCAGACCTGCCACGCCAAGCGTCACGGCCAGCACCAGGACCCAGCGGGCAATCTGCCGCCCCAGGTCGTCCACGCGCCGTTCAAGGGGCGTCTGCGCAGACTCAATGCCACCCAGCAGCGTGGCCAGGCGTCCCATGGCGCTCCGTGCGCCGGTGCGCGTCACCTCAAGCTGTGCCTTGCCACGGACAAGCAGGGTGCCACTGAACACTTCGTCGCCCGCACTCTTGTCGACGGCCATCGACTCGCCGGTGAGCACGGATTCATCCAGCATCACGCCTGCCGACTCGCGCAGCACCCCATCGGCGGGAACCCGGTCTCCGGCCTCAAGGCGAACCACATCGCCCGGCACGAGCGCATGCACGGGCAGACGGACGAGTGCCCCCTCCCGATAGACCCAGGCCTGGGCGCCGGCAAGGGCCTTGAGACGGGCGAGGGCAGCCTCGGAGCGCCGCTCCTGATAGAGGCCGAGCGCGGCGTTGAAGAGAAGAATGAGTGAGATGGCCAGCGCCTCGACGGGCCAGCCCGACGCGCCCTCGTAGACCCACACGCCCAGGTCGAACAGCAGCGCGAACAGCAGAATGTAGATGAGTGGGCTGCGGAACTGGGCCACCACGCGTTGCCACCATGGCGGCGGCGGCGCCTCGGGCAGCGCGTTGGGTCCCACTTCGCTCAGGCGGGCGGCGGCGGCGGCGTGTGACAGTCCGGTCATGACCTTCTATGCAGGATGCGGCGGCGGCATGCTGTCGGTGCCTGGGTCTTCCTGGCGGCCTGGATATCCAAGCACCGTGAGCAGCGGAGCGGTCATGGCCGTGGTGATGAAAGCCATCAGCGCCAGAATCGTGAACAGGGCCGGCGGGAGCAGTCCACTCTGAAGACCCACCACCAGTAGCACGATCTCCACCAGGCCGCGTGTATTCATGAGCGCACCGAGACCCAGGGCCTCTCTCCAGCCCAACCCTCCGACACGCGCCATCAGGGCCGGAGGCAGCACCTTCCCAACAACGGCCAACAGGACCACCAGTGCCAGCAGCCCGAGCAGTCCCCCGCCGGGGACTAGGGCCACGTTGATCCTGAGGCCGGTCGTGGCAAAGAAGAGCGGGAGCAACAGAGTGACGGTGAGGGGCTCGATCCGCTCAGCCAGCAGTGGGCCGATGGTCCTGTCGCCTGACAACAGGACGCCGACAAGGAACGAGCCGAACAGGGCATGGACGCCCAGTGCCTCTGTCACACCCGCCGAGGCCAGTGCAACCAGGAGCACGAGCGTGAAGCGTCCAGGTGCCGAGCGCGTCCGATTCAACTGCGCCCGGAGCAACGGCCCGACCACCAGCACCATGACGACCGCATAGAGCACCACCAGCGCCAGTGTGCCGGTCACGCTCGGCCGGCGCGCACCATGGAGGGAGGCCACGACAGCGAGGGCGCCCCACGCCACGACGTCATTGAACGACGCCACCGCAATGGCGGTCGTGCCGAGCCTCGTGTGCTCAAGTCCGTGCTCCTGGACGATGCGAACCAGCACAGGAAAGGCCGTCATGCTCAGGCTGAGGCCAATGAACAGCACGAAGGCCGTTGCCGATGCGTCAGGAATGGCAAACCGGGCGAGAAGCGGCACTCCCAGCGCCAGTCCAAGCAGAAACGGCACCGCAAAGCTGACCAGGCTGATGGCTGCCACCTGGGGGCCGCGCGTCCGCAGATGCGCGGCGTCCATCCGGACGCCGACCAGCAGCATATAAAGGATCAACCCGACCTGGCTGAAGGCCTCCAGCACGCTCAGACTGCCTTGGGCAAAGACGGCCGCCGACACGGTGGGCGCCAACTGACCCAGCAGCGATGGGCCAAGGGCCAGTCCGGCCAGCATTTCCCCAACCACACGCGGCTGGCCGATGTGCCGCATCAGGTTGCCCAGCAGGCGGGCTGCCCCCAGGATCAGGACGATCTGCACGAGCAGAATCAGATTTGGAGAGGCCATCTGCAGCACACATGATGCGGCCAGAACGGTGACCTGGCCGACGCTGGGATTGTGACACTTCGGGAACCGGACACGGTCACCGGACTGACCGATGCCGGGTAGAGGCCTGGTGGTGATGCTTCCTTCGGGCCGGAAACAAAGGCCTCCCGGTGCCCGGGGGCTGTCGTATACTGGGGTGCTCGCAGTGGTGAGGTGGCTGAGTGGCCGAAAGCGGCGGTTTGCTAAACCGTTGTACGACCTTAAAGTTGTACCCAGGGTTCGAATCCCTGCCTCACCGCCATTCTTCCGGCCTCGGCCGACTTCCGCTTCATCAGGTTCCGGCACCTTCCTGATTCTTCCCGGCGCGACACGAAGGTATTCCCACTGATGAGGCTCGGCTCCCTGTTTCCCTTTCTGTCCGCTGATCTGGCCATCGATCTCGGCACGGCCAACACCTGCGTCTACTCGCGCGGGCGCGGCATTGTCGTGAACGAGCCGTCGATTGTGGCGCTCAACAAGAACACGGGCAAGGTGGAAGCGGTCGGTCAGGAGGCCCACGAGATGGTGGGCAGAACGCCTGGCAACATCGTCGCCATCCGCCCGATGGCAGACGGGGTGATCGCGGACTTCGAGGTCACCGAGAAGATGCTCTCCTACTTCATCAGGAAGGCCATCCGGCGCACCTTCCTGGTGCGGCCGCGCATCATCATCGGGGTGCCATCGGACATTACCTCGGTCGAGCGCCAGGCCGTGAGGGACACGGCCCTGCG
Source organism: Acidobacteriota bacterium (assembly GCA_021731095.1). Lineage (GTDB taxonomy): Bacteria > Acidobacteriota > Vicinamibacteria > Vicinamibacterales > UBA2999 > JAKFYA01. The sequence continues at coordinate 8,204 of JAKFYA010000033.1, forward strand.
GGCCAAGGCCCGCGAGGTGTATCTGGTCGAGGAAGCGATGGCCTCCGCCATCGGCGTCGGCCTGCCCATCACCGAGCCGTTCGGCAGCATGGTCGTCGATATCGGCGGCGGCACCACGGACATTGCCGTGATTTCACTGTCGGGCATCGTCTACAGCCGCGCCATCCGCGTGGCGGGCAACGAGCTGGACGAGGCCATCATGCAGTACGTCCGCAAGCGCCATAACCTGCTCATCGGCGAGCGGACGGCGGAGCGGATCAAGATCGAGCTCGGCTCGGCCTATCCGCTGGACGAGCCGCTCACCATGCAGATCAAGGGGCGCCATCTCCTCCAGGGCGTGCCGCGCACCATTGAAGTGCGCGACGACGAGATTCGCTCTGCCATCGAGGGCCCGCTCTCGACCATCATCGACGCGGTGCGCGTGGCCCTCGAGCAGGCGCCACCGGAGCTGTCGGGCGACATCTCGGACCGCGGCATTGTCGTGGCCGGCGGCGGCGCACTGCTGCGTCGGATCGACGCGCGCATCACGGCGGAGACCGGCGTGCCGGTGACCATCGCCGATGAGCCGCTCTGCTCGGTCGTCTACGGCGTCGGCAAGATGCTCGACGACCTCGACCTGCTCCGCAAGATCACGAACCACTAGGGCCTCGCGGCCCCGTACCTCCACCGGCACTGACGGTGGGGACTGTATCTCACCGGCACCATCGTTCCGCGATGGAACGACCGCGGCTCGATCGACTGGCACAGCCCTCGGCCCCCTCTTCGGCCCACACCACCGCTTTTCCAGCCGAATGCACCTGATCCGGCCGCTCGGCGTTGTACCGAACGGTGTGGCGCACTTCCTGCAATGACACGTCAGGGATTCACCCCTGACGAAGAGGGGCAGGAGAGACGCGCCCGACCTGAGAGGTCAGGTCGTCGATTGTGGCCAACCCGATCTGGCTGAAAGAGAGAAACACGATGATTCGAGTGCTCATTGCCGACGATCTCGATCTGGTGCGCGAGGGTGTCAGGGCTCTCCTGGAACGGCACGACGACTTCATGGTGGTCGGCGAGGCGGCCACCGGGGGGGAAGCCATCGAGCTGGCCGGCACCCTGCTGCCGGATGTGGTGCTGATGGATCTGGCCATGCCCGGCATGTCCGGGCTGGAAGCCATCCAGGTGCTGGCGTCGCAACAGCCTCAGCTGCCTGTCCTGGCCTTCTCGGCCTACGCCGATGAAAAGCGGATTGGTCGGGCGGTCAGGGCCGGCGCCCGCGGCTATGTCCTGAAGACCGAAGGCGCCGAGGGACTCTGCGAGGCCATCCGGACCGTCGTCCGTGGAGAGGCGTGGTTCAGCACGGGCGTGCAGTCCACTCTGGAGCGCACCGCTGGCGATCCGACGCTCGCCGCGCTGGATCCGCTGGAGCGGCTCAGCCAGCGGCAGCGGCGCGTGCTCCAGTTGATTGCCGAAGGACACAGCAACAGGACCATGGCCGCGACCCTGCGGCTCAGCGAGAGCACCGTGGACTCGCACCGGACGGAGCTGATGCGCCGCCTCGGTGTGCACGATGTGGCGACGCTGGTACGGTTTGCCTGTCAGGAAGGTCTCGTCAGCCTCGACTAGGCGGCGTGGCTGAAGGCTGCCCGCGTCGGGCACCGTTGGTGGTCCCAGCTACACTGGTCACGTCATGTTCGACGCCGTCCTCATCGTCTCGTTCGGCGGCCCGCAGGGGCCCGACGACATCCGTCCCTTTCTGGCGAACGTGCTGCGCGGGCGCCGCGTGGCACCGGAACGGGTCGAGATGGTGGCGCACCACTACGAGCACTTTGGGGGGGTCTCGCCCATCACGGCACTGACCCTGCAACAGGCCGACGGCCTGCGCGCGCGGCTGGCGGGCAGTGGGCATCCCCTCCCGGTTTATGTCGGCATGCGGAACTGGCATCCCCTGCTGCCGGATACCTTCAGACAGATGAGCCGGGACGGCGTCCGCCGCGTCGTGGCGTTCATCACGGCCGCCCAGCACTCCTTTTCGAGCTGCACGCAGTACAAGCAGAACGTCACTGACGCGCGCGCGGCGCTGCGCGAGGCCGGACTGCCAGACGTCGAGGTGACCTACGTCGACAGCTGGTTCGACCACCCGCTCTTCGTACAGACCAACGCGGCGCATGTGGCGGCGGCACGCGCCACCCTGGCCCCGGAGGCGCGCGCGGGCGCCCGGCTCATCTTCACGGCGCACAGCATTCCCACCGCCATGGCCTCGCTCAGCCGCTACCGCGAGCAGCTGGCACAGGGGGCTGCCCTGGTGGCGGCCGAGGCGGGGATGACGGACTGGGCGCTTGTCTATCAGAGCCGCAGCGGACGGCCCGAGGATCCATGGCTCGAGCCGGACATCTGCGACTACCTGCGCGCCGAGCACGCGACGGGGCTTCGCACGGCCGTCATCTGTCCGCTCGGCTTCGTGTGCGATCACATCGAGGTGCTGTGGGACCTGGATGTCGAGGCGGCCGAGGTCTGCCGCGAGCTCGGCATCTCCGTGGCACGGGCCGAATCGTGCAACGCCGACGCCCACTTCATCGACATGATGGCGGACATGGTGATGCGCACCATTGCACGCCATCGCACACGCCGGCCACTGCCCATCACGGCCATCCCCCAGCCGGCCACTGCTGGCGGGCCCTCCGGGGGACCAGCCTCCGGCCGGCCCTCGGGAGCGCTGCCAGGCCGGCCAGGCGGGGGCCCCGGCGCCTAGCCCCGAACCGGGATCCGTGCCTGTCCGGACGGCCGTCCGGGCGCCGGACGCCCGGCTGAGCCTGGTGTCGCCAGGCCGTCCGCGCTGACGGTGCTCCGGCGTCCAACCCGTCGGATCAGCGGAAATATCGCGCAATTAGAGGACTCGAGCGACACCACTGGTGTCGGTATCCCACTTGCACAACAGCAGGCGGGAGCACTCATGTCCATCATCCTGGCCCATCGGGGCAATACGAACGGTCCGCATCCGGCAACCGAGAACTCGGCCACCGCCATCCGCCATGCCCTCTCGCAGGGGTTCGGCATTGAAATCGACATCAGGCGCGACGCGCGTGGGCGCTTCTACGTCTCTCACGACCCCAGGTCCACCGCCGATGGCGCGCCGGCCGAGGACGTGATGCGGCTGCTGCGTGCCCACCCGGGTGCCATGGCCGCGATCAACGTGAAGGAGCTGGGCTACGAAGCCGAGCTGCTGCAGTTCCTCGACGCCCAGGGCGTCCTGGGCCAGGCCTTCCTGTTCGACATGGAGCTCATCGAGCCGCACGCCGGTGAGACGGCGCGACACCTGCGCATCTTGCACCCGCGTGTGCGACTCGCAGCCCGGGTCAGCGACCGCGGCGAGTCCATCGAGCGCGCGCTGGCCATTCCTTCGGCCAGCATCATCTGGCTCGACGAGTTTGACGGCGCGTGGGTCACCGAGGCCGACGTGCGACGGCTGAAGCAGGCCGGTCGCCTGGTGATCGCCGTGTCGCCCGAGCTGCACGGCGCGGGCCCCGAGGCCACAGGCAACCGCTGGGCCGACTTCATGGCGTGGGGCGTCGATGGACTCTGCACGGACTTCCCGTCTGCCTTCTCGCAAGTGGCGGCCCGGCTGGCGATGCCGGTGTCGTTCCGGGTGGCGGCATGAAGTTGCGCAAGCTCTCTGACATGACCGGCGGCTGGATGGTCGGCAACTTCGACCCTGTCTGCTACCGCACCGAAGCATGCGAAGTCGCGTGCAAGCACTACCCCGCCGGGGCCCGTGAAGGGGCGCACGTGCACCGCGTCGCCAGTGAACTCACGCTCATTGCCGCGGGCCGCGCGCTGATGAATGGCCGCACGCTCGAGGCTGGCGACATCGTCATGCTCGAGCCGGGCGAGGCCGCCGACTTCCAGACGCTGGAGCCGACCACCACGGTGGTTGTGAAGATGCCAAGCGTCATGGGCGACAAATTTCCGGTCGACCCCTCGGTCGTCCGACGCGAGGTCACCGCATGAGCCGCATCTCCGCTGTGCTGTTTGATCTGGATGGTGTGCTGGTCGACGCGACCGAGTGGCACTACGAAGCGCTCAACCGCGCGCTGCGGCTCTTCGGCTTCGACATCACCCGCTACGAACATCTGTCGGCCTACAACGGCCTGCCCACGAAGAAGAAGCTCGAGATGCTGAGCGTGGAAAAGGGGCTGCCAGCTCCCATCCACGGCATGCTCAACCGGCTGAAGCAGGTCTACACCCGCGACGAGATTCTGACGCGGTGCCGGCCGGTGTTCGAGAAGGAGTACATGCTCAGCCGGCTGCGCCGAGACGGCTACCGGCTGGCAGTCTGCTCGAACTCCATCCGCGAGAGCCTCGAGCTGATGGTGCACCAGTCAGGACTCGACCCCTACGTCGAGTTCCTGGTGAGCAACGAAGATGTGCGGGCGCCCAAGCCCGACCCGGAAATCTATCGCACGGCCATGGCGCGCATGGGCGTGTCGCCTGCCGAGACGCTGGTGGTCGAGGATGCCCCGCACGGGGTGGAGGCGGCCCGACGCTCCGGCGCGCATATCTGTCAGGTGTCCGGCTTCACGGAGGTCGACTACTTCCGTGTCCGCACGGCCATTGATCGCGCCAACGGCGCCCCCGCAACGATTGTCGAAAGGATGGCAGCGTGATTCACATCGTCGTACCGATGGGCGGTGAAGGCCGCCAGTTCCAGGAACGTGGCTACACGTTCCCCAAACCGCTCGTCGAGGTGGCCGGGCAGCCGCTCATCGAGCTGGTCGTCGAAAATCTCACGCCACTCGGCGAGCACCAGTTCGTCTTCGTGTGCCGCCATGAGCATGTGGAGAAGTACTCGCTCGATCACGTGCTCGAACTGGCCGCCCCGGGTTGCCGTGTGCTGCCGATGCGCCAGCCGACGGCCGGTGCCCTGTGCAGCGTCCTGCTCGGCATGGAGCATCTCCAGAACGATGACGAGCTGCTGATTGCCAACGCGGACCAGTGGATTGACGAGCCCATCGACAACTTCCTGTCGGCCGCCCGTCTGGCCAATCTGGACGGTTCCATCATGACCTTCCCGAACACACACCCCCGCTGGTCCTACGTGCGGACCGAGAACGACCTGGTGGTGACGGTGGCCGAGAAGCAGCCCATCAGCCGGCAGGCCACGGCGGGCCTGTACTACTTCCGCCACGCCTCCGACTTCCTGGACGCGGCCGAACGGATGCTGCTGAAGAACGCCACCGTCGCGGGCGAGTTCTATGTCGCGCCGGTCTTCAACGAATTCATTCTCGCCGGCAAACGGGTAGGCACGTTCCACCTGGATGCCTCGCAGATGCACGGCCTCGGCACGCCCGAGGAAGTGGAACGCTTTGCGGCACGCCTCTTCGAGCGGGCCGCGTAACCCGGAGTCTCATGCTGAATATCGTCCTCCCCATCGCCGGGCGCGGCAGCCGCTTTGCTGACGTCGGCTACACCCAGCCGAAGCCGCTCATCCCGGTGCACGGTCTCCCGATGATCGAGGCAGTGGTCCGCAATGTGCGACCGCATGCCCCGCATCGTTTCATCTTCGTGGCGCTGCGCGCCCATCTCGATCACCTCGGCATGCGCGAGACGCTGGAGCGCTGCGCACCTGGCTGCGTCATCGTGCCGGTGGACCAGGTCACCGAGGGTGCGGCGTGCACGGTGCTGCTGGCCAAGGCGCTCATCAACTCGGACGACCCGCTGATGCTGGCCAACAGCGACCAGTGGGTCGACATCGACATCAACGACTACCTTGGCGAGATGGACCGTCAGCAGGCCGACGGCCTGATCATGACGATGGACGCTGACGATCCGAAGTGGTCGTTTGTCGGCCTGACGATCGACGGGCTCGTGACGCGCGTGGTCGAGAAGGAAGTGATCTCGAACGAAGCGACAGTCGGCATCTACAACTTCCGGCGCGGCGCGGACTTCGTGCGCGCGGCCGAGCAGATGATTGCCGACGACCTCCGTGTGAATGGCGAGTTCTACGTGGCACCGGCCTACAACAGTCTGGTCGCCGAAGGCGCCCGCATCGCGGTCTACAACGTGGGCAGCGAGAACGACGGGATGTATGGCCTCGGCATCCCGACAGACCTCGAGCGCTTCCTGTCCAACCCGCTCTCGCTCAAGGCGGTCGCCTAGCCATGTTCACCGTCGCGCCGCACGCTCCGGTCAGCCGCGTCGATGCGGCCACGCTGGCGTCGGCGCTGGGGGCCCTTCATGCCCGCACCACCACCGTGGTGGGCTGGGGCTCTGGCAGCGTGTTCGACTACTTCCAGCGGCTGCATCCGGTCAGGCTGGACTATCTGGTCGACAGTGATGCCACCCGGTGGGGCTCGTCCCGACTCGGCGTGACGATTCATGCGCCACAACGCCTGCTGGCCGAGGTGGAGGCCACCACGCTCGTGGTGATTTACTCCTCTGCCTGGCCGGCCATCCAGCAACAACTGGCTCGCCTCGGGCACTTCCTGGCCGTGCCCGCCAGTGCCCTCTTTGCCGACGCCGCGACACACGCGCGGCTTGAGCACCTCGATTCACTCGGTGCGCAGACGCCGACGCGGCGCGTGCCCACCTCGCGGGACGCCGTCGTCGTGCAAGGACCGGTGGTGCCAGGCATGACGGAGCGAGTGCTGCGGGCGCTGTCAGCGCTCCACACCAGGAACCGGATCGTGCTGTCAACCTGGGCCGGAACGGACGGGTCGCTCCTCGACGCGGTGCGCGGCTATGTGGACGACCTGGTGCTGTCGGACGCACCAGCCACGGCAGGCATCCAGAACCGCAACTACCAGCTGGTGTCGACGCGCGCCGGAGTCGCCCGCGCGATGGCGGCTGGGGCGACCACCATCCTGAAGACCCGCACCGACCTGGCCGTGCTCGCCCCGGCAGTCTTTGACCAGGCGCGCTGGTGGCTGGCCCGCGCGGGCAGCGATGCCTCGCGCGCGACAGGCCTGTCCGGTCGCCTCATCGTTCCGGCCAGCTACACGCGGAAGTATCTGCTGTATCACCCCTCGGACATGGTGATGCTGGGCGCCGCTGAGGACATGGCGCGCTTCTGGAGCGCGCCGCTCGACCCGCGCGACGGAGATCTGCTGACGCCCGAGTGGCTGCAGCAACCGCTGGCCTCCGTGAATCTGGCGGGCAACCCGGCCGAGAGCTATCTCGGCCTGGCGTTCTGCCGCTCGCTCGGCCGACCGGTCGTGGGTACGCTGCGCGACAGCTGGTCGTTCTACCGCGACCTGTTCGCCGTGGTCGACAACGACTGGTTCGACCTGCTCTGGCTGAAGAACCTCTCCATTCCCGATGCGGCCCTGCGGAGTGGCGTGCGCCAGACCATTGGCCAGCAGTTCTGGACCCGCCTCCAGATGCACGACGCCGCACTCGAAGCCGAACTTGATGCCGTCGATCCTGCGTCCCTCTCGCTCGGCGCCCTGGCAGGTGCGGCGTGACCCGCACCGTAGCCACCACGCCGCACGCCCTGCCACTGGTGGCGCGGCGTGGCCTGTGGGACAAGTTTGCCGGGCCAGGCTCTGCCGAGGCCATCACGCGGGGGTACCGGCGCGGCGTCGCCAGCATCCTGGGGTGCGCGGAGGGTGCGTCACTTCAGGAGCTCGCCACGCTGGTTGGCAACCCGGTGGTCAACCCCACGCGGCAGCCGCTGTATCTCATGGTCGAGTCCCTGCCCACACACACGACGCCGTTGCGGCATCTGGCCGGCTGCGGCGTCGAGACCTTTGCCGTGACCAATGGCATCGAGGGCGGAGCATGGCCGCTTTACCGCTGGACCGGCAACGCCTGGACGCTCGCGGGTCGCTATGTGCCAGCGTCGATGGCCGGTCACACGCTGAGCACCGCAGACTTCTCGGACGCGGACTATGCACAGCAGGTGGTGTTGACCGAGGCCGCGAATGTGTCCGGACCCGAGGATGACGCCGCCGACGCCGAACGGCTGGGTGCCCTGCGCGTGCTGGCAGGCCCGCACGCCGTCTTCGTTCGGGTGAGTGACTTCGTGGAGTTCGACCTGCTCGTGCGGCAGCAGAGGGCAGCCTGAGCATGGCCCTGCACGAGCTGCCACGGTTCCGTCGCGCCTCCGATCTGCCGAGCGGCGCCGCCCTGCGTCAGGCGCTGCAGCCGCATCTGTCGACGCTGGCCGCCACGCCCTGGACCTACTGTGGCTATACGCCGCTGCCAGACCTGCACGGCGTGCGCCCCTCACTGGACCTGACGATGACGGTCGACAACCAGACCGTCCTGACACAGGCCTGCGGGTTTGAACGGCAGACAGCGGTGGTCACGGCAGGCCTCCGCGCCTCGCGCTTCGCGCCTGTGCTGTGCTGGGAGGTGCTGCACACGCTGGCCCCCGGCGGACTCTGGATTGATGTGGACGTCGACAGCCGGTGCCGGGGGACGGCCCTCACGCCGCTCGATTTTCCGGCGCGCGACTACGCACGCCTCTGCCTGACGGCGGAATCGCAGCAGGTCGCTGGGGCGGTGCGCACCACGGTCTGGCGCAAGCATGCCGCCTCTCCTCTGGCCGCGCACGCCGGGGACGCAGGTTGGACCTTCGGCATCCTGACCGCCGGCGACTCGCCGCGCGCAGCCCGGATGGCCCGAGCCCTGCTGGCGCTGGACCTTCCGGCGGTGGAAGTCATCTTCTGCGGACCGCGTCCGAACGACGCGCCCTCGGACCCGCGCGTGCGCGCCATCGACCTCGACACGCCGGAGCCGCGCGGGTGGATTACGCGGAAGAAGAACCTGCTGGCCACGGCGGCCCGCCACGAGCGGCTATGCCTGCTGCACGACCGCTATGAGGTCACGCCTGCCTGGGCCCGCGCGCTCGGCACACTGGGCTCCAGCCTGTCCGTGGCGACCTTCCCGCAGGTCTGGCTGGCCGATGTGGACGGACGCTTCCCGCAGCGGTACGCCGACTATCAGGTGCTGAGGCAGGATCAGGCGCTCGCCGAGGCCAGGAACGGCAGGCTCTACGCCGGCGACCGCGTGTTCTATGCGCCCTACGACGACTTTGCAGAGACGGCGTTCATCTGCGGGGGCCTGTATGCCACCACGCGCACGGTCTGGACGCTGGTGGGACAAGACGACACGCTCTATCACGGCGAATGGGAGGATGTGTCCTTCGGCCTCGACTGCCAGCGCGCGGGCATTCCGCACCGCGTCAGCCTGGCCATGACCGTCGAATCGGTCAACCCGCACCCGATGGCGCTCACGCGCATCCATGATCTGGTGGCGCCGGACGTGCCGACGCCCGGCCGCTTCCACGTGTCGGCTGCCCAACTGGAGACCGCGAAGCGCGAGCCGTGGCGGTTCAAGCCGCTGTTCACCACGTCACGCCACGCCTACTACACTCGCGTGCTCGCCCGTCTGAATCGGGTGCCCGGCCTGGACGCGTCGCTCGGCCTCGGTGCGGTCGCGAACTGCACGGGACTGGCGGACTTCTGGCGTGTCATTGACGCTTTCGTCCGGCGACAGCCGCTGGCCACGCGCGAGGCGCAGGCCGGCGTGCTCCACTTCCTGTCGGACACGATCTACAACTGGCCCAACGGCGAACTGCTGCAGTGGCTCGCCGCCAACGAACGGGCGCGCGCCGCTCAGGACCTGCCCGCTGGAGGCACCCTCGTTGGCTGGGGCACGGGTGCTCAGTTCCGGGCTCTCCACACCTCGCTCGACCGCCCGCTCGACTTCGTCGTGGACAGTGACGCGACCCGCTGGGGCACCACCATCGAAGGCTGCACCGTCCGATCGCCAGAGATCCTGGCCACGCTTGATCCCTCACGTACGGTGATCGTGGTGTTCTCAGCCTTCCGTGACGAGATTCGCGCCGCGGCCCGCGCGTTCGGCGATTTCCGCGTGGTGGCCGCTCCGGACGTGGCCACGTTGCGCCCGTTCCATCCGCTTACCGACATGGTGGCCCACTTCGAGGAAGTGGAGCACTGCTATCCGGTCACCTTCCACGCAGACACCCTTGAGGCCGCAGCATGAGCAGCGGAACGCTTCGCTATCTCGCCATGGAGCGCGAGTTCTACGCCGACCTGGTCGCCCGCTCCGACTACTCGGACGAGCGCTTCACCGAGCAGGACTCTGCCGAGCTGATCGTCGGCAGCTATGCCCAGCATGAGCGATTCGACTACGAGCGCTGGCTGTGCGGCGGGCTGGCCATCTATCCCGGCGCTGTGGCGCTGGAGTTCGGGTGCGGCCCCGGCCGGATGCTGCGGCGGATGGCGCCCCACTTCTCGCGCGTCGATGGTGTGGACATTTCGCCTGATGTCCTTGATGTCGCGCACCGCAGGTGCGCCGAGTTGGCCAACCGGCCCCGTCTGTGGGCCATTGACGGCCAGCATCTGCCGCGCGAACTGGCCTCCGCCTATGACGTGGCCTTCTCGGTCATCTGTCTGCAGCACATTGCGGTGCATAGCGTGCGCCGGCGCATCTTCGCGGAGCTGTTCCGCGCGCTCAAGCCCGGTGGCGTGCTGACCTTCCAGATGGGCTATGGCCCCGGTCATGCGGCGATGGTCGACTACTACGCCGACTATGTCGATGCGGCCGGCACCAACGGCGAGGCGGATGTGACCGTGCTCCACCCCGGCGAGATTGGGGAGGACCTGAAGCAGGCCGGCTTCGGCCCCATGGCCTATGCCCTCACCCCAACCGGCCCCGGCGACACGCACGGGGCCTGGATCTTCGTGCGCACCATGAAGCCCGGACCCGTGAGGGCGCGCGTGAGCACGTCCCCCGCTGGCTGGAGCGCAGTGGGCTTCGAACCGCTGGAGCTGGACACGGACGCGCTGTGGGACGCGCGCCGTCGCCAGCTCGAGCATGGCACCCTGGCCCGTTTCCGCAGCCGCACGCAGGAGCTGCAGGCGGCTGAGGCACGGGTGGCTGTGGCCGAGGCACACGTGACCGCAGCGAACGTCGGTCGCCAACAGGACCTGGAGGTGCGCAACGCGCAGCTGGCCCGCCTGCAGGCGCTCGACGCGCCGCGACTCCACGCCCTGATGTCAGACCTCGCGACCTGGGCCGGCGACACGCGCCACGTCGCCATCCTCGGCTCAGGCGCTCAGACCGAGTGGCTGCTCGGCGAGACGCCGCTGGGTCTGCTGGGTCACCTCTCGATCATCGACAACAACCCGGCAGCCGTGGGACGCCTCGTGGGCGGCCTGCCGGTCAAGGGTGGCCATGAACTTGCACAACTGGCACCTGACGCGGTGGTGCTCACCTCACTCAGTCATCAGAACGAGATGGCGGCGTTTGTCGAAGGCCTCAGTCTGGCCGGCACTCGCCTTGTCCGTTGCTACTAACAACCGGTTATCTGGAGATCTGCTGATGTCCGCTTCGCCCGCTTCCTCTGTCCGCGTCATCGAGCGCGACGGTTATGCCCTGACGAACCACCGGGCGCTCTGTCGGCGCGCCGTCCTCTGGATCGGCCAGACGTGCAACCTGCGTTGCCACTTCTGCTACTTCCTCGACAAGATCACCGACCGGAACCACCCTGAGCATGACTTCCTGCCGCTCGACAAGCTGAAGGCGATGTGCAAGACGCTCGTCGATGTGTATGGCAACAACGCGGTGGACATTCAGGGTGGCGAGCCGACGCTCTACCGCCATCTCGTGCCGCTGCTGCAGTACTGCAACGAAATTGGCCTGAAGCCGACGCTCATCACCAATGGCCAGGTGCTGGCCAATCCGGACCGGGTGAAGCAGTTGCAGGACGCCGGTGTCTACGACCTGCTCATCAGCGTGCACGGCCTGGGCAAGCGCTATGACCGCATTGTCGTGGTGGATGGCGCAGCCGAGAAACTTCGCAAGGGCATCGACAACGTGGCGGCGGCTGGCGTGCCGTTCCGACTGAACTGCGTCCTGGCGACCGAAGCCTTGCCTGACCTGCTGGGCGTGGCGAAGCTGGCCGTCGCCAAGGGCGCACGCGCGGTGAACTTCATCGCCTTCAACCCGTTCGTCGACCAGGCCTGTGGTGGCAAGCGCAGCGCGGAGAACGTGCCGCGCTACAGCGAGGTGGTGGAGCACCTCCTGCCAGCCATCGACCTGCTGGACGCGAACGGCATCGAGGTGAACGTCCGGTACCTCCCGATGTGCCTCTTCCCCGAGCGATATCGGAAGTTCCTCCAGAACTTCCAGCAGATCGTGTACGACCTGCACGAATGGGAGAGCGCCGGCGAGGCCTGGTCGAGCCAGGCTCCACAGCGCGAGGCGGCGGCGCCGCTGAGCGAGCCGGTCGACTTCTTCCGCTACATCGAGTCACTGCGGTTGCGCGGCTTCGCCGACCTGCTGCCCGAGCTGGCCGACAACCGCCACTGGAGCCCCTCGGTGGGTACCACGCTTGACGCGCTCGAGGCGCTGGTGCGCGCGGCAGGGCGGCCGATTACGGTCAGCCTCTATGGCAGCGCCGCCGTGGCCCAGTCGCTCATGCAGGCGGCACGCTCTCGCGAAGCGCTGCTGGATGGTCTGGTCTTCTCCGCCCTGATCTCTTCGCCCGAGTACCGGACGGCTGACACCCATCTGGGCCTGCGGTGGGAGTCGCCGGACTGGCTGGCGGCGAACCCGACGGACGTGGTGGTGAACACCTCGGAAAGCTCGCGCCGCATCATCACGCGGGCGTTGGCTGAGCGTGGTCTGGGTGGCCGCACGGTCGAAGTGTTCGGCGAGTTGGGCAAGACGGCGCTCCCGGCGTCCACGGAGACCCATCCGATTCTCCGCTTCCAGGGACGGCAGGGCTACGAGTACACCCACTACCTGCCCGAACTGGGACCGTTCGAGTCGACCGGTGTGCTGGAGGAGGCCTACAAGGAGTTCCGCGTGCTGATGGCCAAGACCATCCACCCCTACTCGAAGGGATCGGCCTGCGGCGACTGTTCACTGAAGGGCATCTGCGACGGCTTTCACAAGGACTACGCCGAGATCTTCGGCTTCGATGAGGCGAAGACGGTCACGCTGAGCAGCCAGGTCTACGACCCGTGCCACTACTCGAACGACCAGCTCAAGGTGGTCGAGGCACAGGAGTACGACTGGGCCCTTCCCGAAACGCACCCGCTGGCGCAGCAGGCGCGGGCGGCAAAGGGTGAGACCGCGGCGATGGCGGTGCGCGCGGGCGGGAGAATGTAATGGCCGCGCCGCGTCGCGTCCTGTACTTCGCCGAGAATGCGCTGAGTGCCATCCAGGGTGGTGGCATCGTGGCCTATGCCGTGCTGAAGGGATTGCCGGCTGACCATCTGCTTGGCTTCTTCGAGTACCGCAACATCACGCCGGTACCGGAGTATGCGGAGCGCTTTGTCCACCTGGGACAGGCCTGGCGCGCGCCCCGTGCGCTGGCGCGGGTGAACCGGTGGACCCGCGGCCTGACGGCCGACCTGCTGAAGCGCCTGTGGCCCGATGCGCACGTGGCGCAGGATCTGGCGTTCGTGCAGGCGCAGGTGGCCTCGCGGGCGTTCACGCCGGACGTGGTGTACTTCGCGGGCCTGTCCTACCGCTATCTGCGGCTGGCCGTCATGGCCGCCGAGCACTACGGCGTGCCGATGGTGCAACTGAACATGGACGACTGGATGCAGGTGGAGACCGAGGCGGCTGGCCGCTTCGGTGGGCGCTGGTCGCGCCTCATCACCCGCGAACTGACCCGCGCCTCTGCGGCCTCCCTCGTGAGCACCAGCAACTCGCCGCGACTGGCCGCCAGGCTCTCGGCCATGACCGGCCACCAGCATGTTGCGGCCAACAACTGTTGCGATGACCTGATGGCGCATGCCACGGACACGGCGGTCGAGCCGAGTCCCGTCCCGGTGATCACCTACGCAGGGGCCATGAACGTGAACCTCCAGGGCGAAACCCTGAAGGTGCTGGCCAGTGCAGTGGCCGAGCTGAATGCCGAAGGCACGCCCGTCCACCTGCACATCTACACGCCGTGGGAGTTCGCACCGCTTGCCAACAGCATTGCGGTGCCTGGCGCCGTGTTCTACAAGGGGCAGGTGGGGCGCGCAGCACTGGCAGACATCTACCGCGCTTCGGACTTCCTGGCCACCACGGTGACCTACCGCGAGAAGCACATCTCGCTCTTCCGGCACTCGCTCTCGACCAAGCTGTCCGAGTACCTGTGCGCCGGCAAGCCGGTGCTGTCGATGGGTCACTACGACTGGCATCTGCACGAGTACGTGCAGGAACACGGATGTGGCTTCTCGGTGCTGATGGACGAGGCCTTTTCCAGGGCCGCCATCAAAGCGCAGCTTCGCCAGATTCTGGCAACGGACCCGGCGTTGCTCGCCACCATGGGTCAGCGAAACCGCGCACTCTGGGAGCGGGCGCACGACGTCGCCCGCATGGCGCGCGAGACGCGCCAGGCGCTACGGCTGACGGTGGAGGCCGCACCCCGTGAGCGCGATACGCGCCGCGGCGTGATCTGGATGGGCGAGGCCACCGGACGAGCCTGGGTGCCCGCCGCAAAGGCCATGGCCATCGCACGCCAGTTGCGCGATGTCTACCATCACCAGGCGGTGGATCTGGTGGGCACGGGCGTCATGGCCCACCCCGCCATCGCCGACGTGCAAGGCTATTGCACCGACATCGGTCTGTCGCCGTCCGTAGTGGACGCCGAGGTCGCGGATCCCCTCGACCTGCGGTACGAGCCGGCCGGGTCACGCTGGTCACTGGCCGACGCGCAGCGACATCCGACGGCGTCGCTCACGACGCCGCCCGACGTCTTTGCCCAGGTGGCCGACCTGCGCAACGAGGTGCCCCGCACCACACCAGCGGCGCGTGCCGTCCAGGCCCTGTCCGTCCGCGTGTCCGAGTTTGCCACCAGGAAGCCGGTGGTGTGGGCCTATGGCGACACCACGGCTGGCCACGACGTGCTGTCCGCCATCGCTGCGCACCCGTGGCTGGGCCACGCCGTGCGGATTGGCGGCTTCCTGGCTGAACCCCACGCGGGTGGCACCGACATCCTGCACGGACGCACACTGCGCAGTCTTGATCGGCTCATGCCGGACGATGCCGACGTGGTCTTCATCACCGACGATGCCGCTCGACTGGCACGGATGGAGGAGCTGTCGCGCCACGGTCTCCTGGGTCGCACCGTTCCGCTGTTCGGCACCTCGGCCGACCAGCCGCCCTACGAACGTCACCCTCTTGGGCCGGGCCAGACCTTCGGTGAAGGCCTGACGGCCCTGGACTACGCCACACGCGAGCTGGCCGCCAGAACGCGCCCGAAGGCCATTGGCTGGACCGACGACGGGTTCGACGAGGAACGCGAACCCCTTCGACGAGTCGGCTAGGCCGGGACGGGTGCGGAGTGGGCGCACCATCCCGCTCCCCGCCTGTGGTCATTCCGTGTTCTCATAAGCGTCGACCGTGTACGCTGATCGAGATTTCCGGTGAACGCCCCGACCCGCCTGCTCTACTCATCGCTCCTGATGGCCGCACTTTTTCTTGGCGGCACCACGGGCTATCACGTCATTGAAGGCGCCTCCTGGTGGGAGGCGTTCTACATGACGGTCATAACCATTACGACCGTCGGCTACGGCGAGGTCTTTCCGCTGACCAGAGGCGGCGAGATCTTCACCGTTGTGCTGCTGCTCAGTGGCCTCGGGATGTTCCTGCTGCTGGCCACCGAAGTGGCGCGGACGGTCGTGGAGGGCGAAATCCGGCAGGTGTTCGGACGGGTACGGAGGACACGCGTGATTGATCACATGGCGAACCATGACGTTGTGTGCGGCTACGGCCGCATGGGCCGCGCGGTGGTGGCCGAGCTGCGGCAACGCGGGCGAGGCGTCGTGGTGGTGGAGCGAGGCCAGGAGCGCATCCGCGAGTTACAGGAGGCTGGCATCCCGGTGGTGAGCGGTGACGCCACCTCCGAAACCACCCTCCGCTCGGCACGACTCGACACGGCGCGTGGTCTGGTGGCGTGCCTGAACGACGACGCGCACAACGTCTACACCGTGCTCACGGCCCGCGCGATGAAACCGGATCTGTTCATCGTGGCGCGCGCCACGGAGGAAAGCGCCGAGCGGCGGATTCTGAAGGCCGGCGCGGACCGCGTGGTGAACCCCTACAACCTCGGCGGCACACGACTGGCGCATCTGGTGATCAAGCCGGCCATCGTGAACTTCTTCGATGCCTCGCTCAGCGGGCACGACGACCTGCAGCTGGATCAGACCTCCATCCGCGCCGGCAGCAGCATCGCGGGCCACACGCTGCGGGAGGCCAACCTGCGGCAGCAGTGGGGGTTGGGCGTGGTGGCCGTGCAGCGCGGCGCACAGGTGATTGCCAACCCGCCGTCAGACACGCGACTCGAGGTCGGCGACGTGCTCGTGGTGTTCGGCAGTCGGGAGCAGATTGCGACCTTCGAAGCGCGCTGCTGCGGCGCGTAGCGGCGCGCCTGATGTTCCGGACGCCCGCGGACGTCAGCCTTCGAGCGGCGTCCAGCGGCCGTTGCCGAACCTGAAGCGGGTCTCCCGGGCGGTGAAGCCATTGACCGGCGGATAGAGCGGGTCCCCGGGCAGGGCCAGGAGCTTGCCGCCCTCCTCTTCTTCGACCTCGAACAGCCGCGGCTGCACCATCCAGCGGTGCGGGCCCGCGGCCCAGGCCAGAGCCTCCTCGACGGTCGCCCACTGCTCCAGCCAGCGCAGCGTGGTCCAGGTGGGCGGCGCCAGCAGCACCTCGCCGCGGCGGCAGCCGTCCAGCGCATCACCCGGTCGCATCCAGACAGCCTCGGTGGTCTCCCCGTCGTCGCGCAGCGGCTCCTGCCCGTCGGGCGCGAGCGCCATGAAGAAGCGGACGTCATACCGCTTCGTCTCGCTCTCCGGCGTCACCCAGTGGCCGAATGGCAGCAGCGCCGCCAGATTGAAGCGCAGATGCTCCCGCGCCGCAAACCCCTCAAGCGTGGTCTGGCCGTCGGCGATACGGCCGCGTGCCGCCACCCGATGCGCCTCGTCTGGCAGACGCCAGCCAGATGCCGGCTCGGCCAGCAGCAGGCCGGTTTCCTCGAATAGCTCGCGGATGGCACCAACCGCGTGTGCCACCGCGTCTACGGACGGCAGGTCGTGGGCCAGACGGGCCGCCACGACATCAAGTCCGGTGCAGCAGCGGGCCGGCTCCGCCAGCCTGTCGGTCGGGTCGAGGCGTCCTCCGGGAAACACGCTGGCGCCGCCCATGAAAGCCACCTCGTCGTGGCGGCGGACCAGACACACCTCGACGCCGGCGGTGGCGGGGCGCACGAGCACGACGGTGGAGGCGGGACGGGGCGTACGGACGGTCATGGCTGGAGGCGCGCCTTTCACGCGCGCCGGCGACGGGCGTGGCGCAGGCCGATCAGCCCGGTGCCCAGCAGGGCGAGTGTTGCGGGCTCGGGGACAGGCTGCGGCGCGTTGGCGTCGATCCAGTCGGCGAACTGCGACACGCGCGTGTCACCGGCGAACTCGCCCCAGGACGAGTTGAGGCCGCCGTAGGTGTCACCGCAGATGGCGCCGCTCGTCGACCCCCACGAGTGGACGCCGGCGATGAGGCCGTTGATGAACAGGGCGCCTCCAGAGTCTCCGGGGGCAGTCATGCCCTCACCAGTCACACCTGCCTGTGGCATGCCGTAGCAGAGACCGAACGGGTCGATCGCCGGGGCGAAGCCGGGGTTGTCGAAATCAAAGGCCAGCGAGGTCATGCCGAAAAACGGAGAGGTCGGACCGAAACCCCAGAACCCGTCGACCACGTTGTTCACGACACGCCGGCTGCCGCTCGGGGCACCCGTGAGGCCGGTGCCATTGCCGGGGCGCCCATAGCCGGCCAGCGTGACGGCCTGGCCCTCTTCATCGGTGTCGCGATAGATGTCGTACCGCGCCACGCCCGCGACCTCGGCGGGGAGCTGCAGCAGGGCAAGGTCGCGCGGGTCGTTTGCGATGCCGCTGTAGCCGGGAAACAGGAGGGCCGTGGTGGTGGTGAACAGCTGCGTGGTCGTTCCGAAGAACCCGACCTGGGCACTGAGGCCAAGCGCAATCATGTCGTCCACGCAGTGGCCGGCTGTGAGGATGGAGAAGCCGTTCATCAGCAGCGAGCCCGAGCACGACGAGTCCCCGGCGTTGCCGTAGATGTGGTCGTTGCCAAGGTCGATGAGAATCCGCACCACGCCGTCCAGCACGCTGGTGCCATTCAGCGACGGACCGGTGCCACTGGCCGCGTTGATGGCGATGGACGGCTCGACGACCGCGTCCGGGTCGAGGATGAAGGGCTCAGCGGAGGCCAGGCGAGGCATGGCCAGGGCCACGAGGCCACAGAGACAGAGGGCGACGAACAGACGCGGGAACCGGCGCATGGCAGCCCCTCAAGACTAGCGCGGTTCCGGGTGCGCCTGCAGTCGGGACCCCTCGACATCTCAGGGGCGCCCGCCTGATCGTCGCGTCAACCGGGGCCAGTAGGCGTATGCTCCCCGGTATGGGCGCCTCTGGTTCGATGGACCACAGGCCCGCGCCTGACTGGCTGGCGCTGGCCACGGGTGGTGCGGTAGCGCTGGTCGGGGGACTGGCCCTGGCAGGCTGGGTGCTGCACGTACCAGTCCTCGCCGCCTGGAAGCCTGGCACGGTCCCGATGGCACCGGCCACAGCGATCCTGTGCCTGATCCTTGGCACCAGCGTCGCGCGCTGGGCCATCGGTCCGGCGCCTGCATCGCGACACCGGGCCGAACGGGTTCTCGCCTGGGTCGGCGCAGGACTGGCCACACTACTTCTCGGATCCCGCCTGGCGGGCCTTGCCACACCGGCCGAGCGGTTCTGGCTCGATGGATCGGTGTTCGACGGGGTCTTCATCGCCGGCTACACATCGCCTGTCGCCTCGGCCAGCTTTCTGCTCGCGGCAGTCGGACTGCTGCTTCTCCTGCGCGACGCCCCAGCGCGGGGGTCGGGCTCCCGCGTCATTTCCGGCATTGGCGGCCTGCTCACCCTGGTCGGGGCCGTCTTCCTGGCTGCTCACCTCTTCGGCTCTCCGCTGGTCGCAGGAGATGGCTGGATTCCACCGGCACTCAACACCAGCATCACGGTGCTGGCCCTGGGTGGCCTGCTGTTCACCTGCGGCATGCGCGCGCTGGCCACGGGTCGGCCGGTCAGCAACGACGGTCACGTCGGCAGGATTCTTGGAGGCATCACGCTCGGCGTCAGCGTGGTCGTCGTGATTGGGGCCTACGCCTACTACCGCGGTGAGGAACGCACGCATGTGCAGACGGCCGAGCACGACCTCCAGGGCGTGGCCACGCTGAAGGTAAGCCAGTTGACGCACTGGTGGCACGAGCGCGTGGGTGATGCCACGGTGCTCGAGTCGAGCCTGAGCGACGACGAGGTAGATGCGCTCGCGTCTGCCGCAGACACGCCCCCACCTGCCCGCCTGGTCCGGTGGCTGGAGGGATATCAGGCCTATGGTCAGTACGACCGCGTCGACGTGTTCGACGGGCAGGAGCGTCTGGTCTTGTCGGTGCCGGCCCGAGCGACCCGACCGTCGTCGCGCGTCACATCCGCCCTGCCGGAGGCCATCCGCACCGGTCGGCCCGCCCTGGTGGATTTCTTTCTGGACGAGGGCGACAGACAGGTGCGCCTGGCGCTTCTGGTGCCGCTGAGCCGTGACGTCGCCGGGCACCATCGCTCGATTGTGGTCGCGCTTCGCATCAACCCCGATGCCTACCTGTACCCGGTGGTGCACGACTGGCCCACACCCTCGCCGACGGCGGAAGGCATGCTGGTCCGACGAGACGGCGGTGACGTGCTGTACCTGAGTCGCCTGCGGCGCTACCCTTCGGCGCCTCTGGCAAGGCGGCTCCCGCTGGACCGGCGAGAGGTCGTCACCGTCAAGGCTGCGCTGGGCGAGACAGGTGCCATCCGTGGTGCAGATGCACTCGGTACGTCCTTGATGGGCTTCGCTGTCCCGGTGCCGGGAACGTCATGGACGTTCGTCGCACACCTCGAGCGGGACGAGGTTCAGGCCGGTCTTGAAAGCCGGATTGTCACCGTGGTTGGCCTCGTGGCGCTGCTGCTGGCGGCCGGAGGCGTGGCCATCTGGATGGTCTGGCTGGGACAGCAGGCGCGACAGGCTGAACGCGTGGCCACCATGACCCGGAGCGCCAGAGAGCAGGACGACCGCCTTCACATGGCCCTGAGTGCGGGCTCGCATGGGCTCTGGGACATCGACTTCGTGACCGGGAGCACCATCGTGAGCCCCGAATACGCCCGGATGTTCGGCTATGACCCTGCCACGTTTGTCGAAACGCTTGAAGGCTTCACGGCACGCGTCCATCCTGATGATCGCGCCACGGCGCTTCGCCCACTGACGGCGATGTCCGAGCCTGGCCGCGACGACCAACGGGCCGAGTTCAGGCAGCGCACCAGGGACGGCGAGTGGAAATGGATCCTCTCCCAGCTGCGGGTTCTGGCGCGCGATCAGCAGGGCCGCCCGCTCAGGATGAGCGGCATCAACTCCGATATCACCTCGCTGAAGGAAGCCGAGCAGCGAAGCCGCCGGTTTGGTCAGCTCTATGCCGCGCTCAGTCAGACCAATGACGCCGTTGCCAGAAGCACCACGACGGACGAGTTATTTCAGCGGGTCTGTAAGGCTGCGGTTGAGCAAGGCGGCATGGCCATGGCCTGGGTCGGTCTGGTGGACGAGGCCACGGGAGAGGTTCGGGCGGCTGCGGCCGCCGGTGAGGGCGTCTCGTATCTCAACGATATCCGGATCACGACCAACGCAGACGACCCGAACGGGCGCGGTCCGACCGGCACCGCGATCCGGGAGGACCGTGCGGTCTGGCTTGATGACCTCGCGATCAACCCGATCATGAAACCCTGGTTGGAGCGCGCGTCCGAGCAGGGCTGGACGGCGTCGGTGGCACTCCCCCTTCGACAGGGTGGTCGTGCCATCGGTGCCCTGATGATCTACACGAGAGCCGTCACGGCCTTCGACGATGATGACCGGCGACTGCTGACCGAGCTGGCCAGCAGCATCGACTTCGCGCTAGACCGCCTGTATGCACGCCACCTGCGGGACAGGGCCGAACGGGAACTGCAGTTGAGTGAGGCGCGTTATCGCGCCATATTTTCAGACAGCAGCGTGCCGATGCTGGTGATTGATCCGGTGTCTGGCACCGTGACGGACGGCAACCCTGCTGCCACGCACTTCTACGGCTGGAGTCGAGAGGCGCTTGTGGGAAAGCACCTCTCCGAGCTGAACGACCTGACGCCAGCTGAGGTGACGGCCCGGGCTCAAGCCATCCAGCGAGAAGGCCATCAGTCACTGCACCTGCGCCATCGTCTGGCCACCGGTGAATTCCGGAATGTGGATATCTTCAGCGCACAGCTCCACCTGGATGGGCAGCCACGACTGCTGTCGGTCATCATCGACGTGACAGCGCGGGTCACCGCCGAGGCGTCGCTTCAGGAATCGCTGCACGAGAAGGACGCGCTGCTCCGCGAAGTTCATCACCGCGTGAAGAACAATCTGCAGGTCATTACCAGCCTGCTCAGGCTCGAGGGGAACCGGACCGCCGACGCCCATGTCCGGTCAGTGCTGGGCGACATGCAGAACCGGATCCGCTCAATGGCGCTCCTGCATGAGACGCTCTACCAGTCCGGCAATCTGGCCTGCGTGTCGCTGGATAACTATCTGACCCAGCTGGCCCAGCAGTTGTTCCGGGCCGCCAGCCCTGGTGCAGCCGTCACACTCGTGCTTGAACTGGAGCCGGTGATGGTGAGCATGGACACGGCCATCCCCTGCGGACTGCTGGTGAACGAGCTGATGTCCAACGCGCTCAAGCACGGCTTCCCTGACGGACGCGCCGGAGAGGTCCGTCTCTGCCTGCGTCACACCGACGGGCACATCTTGGCGCTCACCGTCACCGATACTGGCGTCGGACTGCCGGCCAACTTCGTCCAGGCGCACGGCACGACACTGGGCCTGCAGCTCGTGACCAGTCTCGCGCGGCAACTGCGGGGCACGCTTGATGTCGGGCGCGGCGCGGGCGCCCGCTTCAGTCTGTCATTTGCACCACCCACGGCGATGCAGGACGAACTCCGGATCGACACATGACTTCTGACGAGGCCGACATGTCGGCCAGGGTATTTTCCACGGGCAATTCCCGGCTCGCGGCGCGGTTCACCTCTCTCCTCCAGGCCGTGGGTCTGGCCCTTTGCCTGCTCGGGTTCGCTGCGCTGCTGGCCAGCCGGTTCGGAGCCGCGTGGATGATGGAGTGGAAGACAGGTGCGCGCCCCATGGCGCCGGTGGCTGCGGCACTGGCGCTCATTGACGGGATCGTCATTCAGCTCATTGCGCGGCGCAGTGACAGCCCGTCAGCCCTTCGAGTCGCCCGGGTGTTGGCCACTCTGGGCGCCGTCGTCGCCGTCGTCGTCACGGTGGCACTCGAAACAGGCGCGGCCGTCCGGCTTCAGTTGCTGGTGTCACCCTTGAGCGGCTTTGCCCTGGATTCGCCGGACTGGCGTCTGGCAGGCATGACACTGCTCAGCCTCGCTGCCGTGAATCTGGCCCTCGTGTCCGCCGCACACAGGGGGGCGCAGCGGCGACGCGAGTTGTGGCTGCAGATGGCGGCCGGCGCACTCGCACTGCTGACGGGTGGCACCATTCTGCTGTTCCACCTGTTCGGCACGCCCGCGGTGCTGCATCAGAACCCTCAGCTTCCGGCTCTGGCCACCGGCGTGATGTTGTTGCTTCTGGGCGTCGCACTTGTCGGTCTCGGACTGCGCCTGCGAGGCTCGCTCTGGCTGGTGGACATGTCGGACGGGATGCAGTCAGGTCCCGTACTGGTGTCCATCTTCATCGGTGTCAGCACCATCACGCTCCTCGGTGGCTACGCCTACTACAGGAGCGAAGAGCGGCAGTTCCTCGCGGAGGCGGCGGAGGACCTGATCAGTGTCAGCCACCTGAAAGTCAATGTGCTACACCAGTGGCGGCAAGAGCGGCTGGGTGATGGCGCCGTGATTGCTGGCGCGGCGCCGGCCGCTCTGATGTGCGGCGTGCTCGGGGATCCGCGGTCGCCGTTTCGTCCGCTGCTTGCGGGAACCTTTGCGTCCTATGACGCCTACCGCCAGTACGACCGGATCTATCTGCTGGACGAGACCGGTAGAGTGCACCTCTCCTGGCCTCCCGATGCCGGACCTCCGTCGCCGCCTCTCCTGGCAGTCGTGAAGGATGCGCGTGTCCACGGGCGGGCGGCGCTGACCGACTTCTACACCGATAGCGAGGCGCAGGCGCATCTGGCGCTCGTGGTGCCGTTCTCGAATCAGGGGCCGGGACGAACCTGCGCGGGCATGGTGGTGCTGCGCGTGGATCCCAGACTGTACCTGTATCCACTGGTGCAGGGCTGGCCGGTACCCAGCGACACTGCCGAGAGCTTTCTGGTCCAGAAGGATGGCAATGATGCGCTGTATCTCAGCCACCTTCGCCGGGACCCGAACGCGGCGATGCACCGCCGGGCGAGCCTGTCACAGCCGGTGGCGTTGGCCTCTCGGGCGGGACGTGGCGAGCGAGGCTCCGTCGATGGCGTGGATTTCAGGGGCATGCCCGTAACGGGGTTCGTGGCGGAGGTGCCGGGTTCGCCGTGGATTGTCGTATCGCGAATCGAGCGGGCGGAGATCGATGCGGCCATGCTCACCAGCATCGTCTCGGTCTCCGGGTTCATCTTCCTGCTGCTCTCTGGTGCGGGCATGGCCCTGGCGCTGTCCTGGCGCAGCCAGCACGCGCGGTTCAGGGACCGTCAGACGGTGCTCAGCGAGCAGCTCCGCGCGGGCGACGAACGGCTGCGTCTGGCACTCGAAGGCGGGTCGCAGGGACTGTGGGATCTCGACCTGGAGCACGGCACGGCCGTCACGAGCCCCGAGTATGCGTCGATGCTGGGATATGACCCGTCGGACCTGGTGGAGACGGTCGAAACCTGGCGCGCCAGGCTCCATGCCGACGACGTCACGCCGGCCATGGCAACGCTGGAGGCCATTGCCCGGGGTGAGCGGCTGTCCTACAGCGCCGAGTGCCGCCTCAGGAAGCGCGATGGCTCCTACCTCTGGGTGCTGTCGCAAGGTCGGGTGGTGGCCCGCTTGCCCAATGGCATGCCGAAGCGGATGCTGGGCACGCACACGGACATTTCGGTGCTCAAGGCCAGCGAATCGCGGGCGCAGCGATATGCCAACCTCTATGCTGCGCTCAGCCACACGAACACGGCCATCGTCCGTTGCCGGAGTACCGCCCAACTGCTGCCCCTCGTCTGCGAGGGAGCCGTGACCTACGGTGGCTTTGCCATGGCCTGGGTGGGCATGCTGAATGACGCCGGCACCGCGATTGATGTGGTGGAGGTCTACGGGCAGGGTTCGGACGAAGTCCGCAGCCTGGCCATGCCGATCAGTCAGGACGGGCCTACACGCTGCCCGACAGCCACGGCGATCCGGGAGGGTAGGCCCGTCTGGATTGATGACTTCGGCGGAGACCCGTCGACCGTCGCCTGGCACGAACGGGCGGGCAGGTACGGGTGGGGCGCAGCGGCCGCCTTGCCCTTGACGCGCGGTGACCGCGTGATTGGCGGGCTGTCGCTGTTCGGTTCTTCCGCAGAGGCATTCGATGACAGCGGTCGCGCGCTACTGACGGAGATGGCGTCGGACATCAGCTTTGCGTTGACCAACATGGCACGTGAAGCCGAAAAGGCCGGCATTGAAGAGCGACTAGAGGAAAGCGAGCGGCGCTATCGCCGCCTGTTTGATGAAGGTGGTGTGCCGATGCTCGTGCTGGATCCCGAGACCGGACGCATCGTGGACGCCAACCGGGCGGCTTCTTCCTTCTACGGTTGGCAGATCGACACGCTGCGGAGCAAGAACATCAGCGAGATCAACCTCGAGGGGCCTGTCGCGGTCAGGGGACACCTGGCGGACGTGCTGAGCCACGGCACGCGCAGTTTCAGGTTTCAGCATCAGCTGGCTGACGGTCGGATCCGTGAGGGCGAGGCCTCTGCCGTCCGGGTCGATGTGGAGAACCAGCCGCGCATCCACGCCACGATCATTGACGTGACCGAACGCAACCAGGCGCTCGCCGCCCTTCACGCGTCGCTTGACGAGAAGGAAGCGCTGCTGAAGGAAGTGCACCACCGCGTGAAAAACAATCTCCAGGTCATCACGAGCCTGCTGCGGCTTGAAGGTGGACGCTCGCCCGACGAGCGGGTCCGGACGGTGCTGTCCGACATGCAGAGCCGGGTGTTGTCGATGGCTCTGCTCCACGAGACGCTGTACCGGTCTGACAATCTGGCTCAGGTGGACCTCTCGGTCTATCTCAACCAGCTCGCCACGCAACTGTTCCGCTCGATGGCACCCCCATCCGGCGTCACGCTGGCGCTGGAGTTGAGCCCGCTGATGGTTGATCTCGATTCAGCCATCCCCTGCGGCCTGCTGGTCAACGAACTGATGTCCAATGCGCTGAAGCACGGCTTTCCGGATGGACGCAGGGGAGAAGTCCGGGTTCAACTGGAGTCGGTGGCCGAGACAGGCAGCCTGCGGCTGACCGTGAGTGACACCGGCGTGGGGCTGCCAGACAATTTCGAGGAACGTCGCACCAGTTCGCTGGGCCTGCAACTGGTGACGAGCCTGGCAAGGCAGCTGCAGGGCGCGCTCGACATCGCTCATGGTCCGGGCGGACGTTTCAGCCTGACCTTCGTTCCCCGCAGTGGCAACCATACCGCCCGGAGGTAGCCTGTGTCCAAGTCCCGCATCCTGATTGTCGAAGACGAAGGCATCGTCGCCACCGATATCGAGCGCCAGTTGCTGGCGCTGGGCTACGAACCTGCTGGAATCGCGGTCTCTGGCGAGGAGGCCGTCGTTCTGGCCGCGCGCGAGCGGCCGGACCTGGTGCTGATGGATATTCATCTCGCCGGCGAGATGGACGGCATCCAGGCCGCGACAGTCATCCGGAACACGTGTGGCATTCCTGCGGTCTTCCTGACCGCGTATGCCTCAGAGGACGTGGTGGAGCGCGCCAAGGATGCGTCGCCCCTCGGTTACATCATCAAGCCGTTCGAGGTAGCGGAACTTCGAACCACTGTCGAGATTGCGCTGCACAAGCATCTGCTGGACGCACGTCTCCGTGCCAGCGAGGCAAGGTTCAGGGCGCTCTTCGATTCGGTTCGAGATGCCGTCATCACGGTGGATGCCTCAGGACGCATTGTGGGCTGGAGCCCGTCTGCGACGGCCCTGTCCGGGTATGCGCCTGACGAAGCGGTCGGTCGTCACATGGATTTCCTCTTGTCGGATGAGGAACGTGAGCGCGTTCTTCGCGAGCTCGAATTGGCGTTCGACCCTTCCTCGCTGGTCACGCTTCCGCCAGTCAGAGAGGCCACCGCGGTGCTGAAGAGCGGGGCACGCCTGCCGGTGGAGTTTTCCTTTTCGGTCTGGCACAACGCAGAGGGCAGCTTTCTGACGGCCCTCGTTCGGGATGTCTCCGAACGACGGCGCCTGGAAGCGCAGTTCCTCCAGGCCCAGAAGATGGAAGTGGTGGGCCGACTCGCTGGGGGCGTCGCGCACGACTTCAACAACCTGCTTACCGTCATCAACGGCACGAGCGACCTGGTGCTTCTTGATATTGCCGAGGACAATCCGATTCGCGACGATTTCCAGCAGATCAAGGACGCAGGCGAGCGGGCGGCCAGACTGACGCGGCAGTTGCTGGCGTTCAGTCGCAAGCAACTCGCGGCGCCGGTGGTTCTGCACATGGGCACCCAGGTCGCCGCGACCGCGAAGATGCTGCAGCGGCTCATCGGCGAGGATGTGCATCTGGTGGTTAACAGCGACCAGGACCAGGGCCATGTGCGGATTGACGCAGGCTACTTCGAACAGATTCTGCTCAACCTTTCTGTGAACGCCAGAGATGCCATGCCGAAGGGCGGTTCACTGGTGATCGAGACTAGGCGGACGCACCTCGAGTCGGCATTGGCACGTAACCGTCCGGGGGTGGTGCCAGGGCGGTTTGTCCTGCTATCGGTGACAGACACAGGCACCGGCATTGCGCCGGACGTTCGCGAACGAATCTTCGAGCCATTCTTCACGACCAAGGCGGAAGGGAACGGCACTGGTCTTGGTCTGGCCACTGTGCAGCACCTCGTCCGCGAGAGCGGCGGTTACATCACCGTGGACAGTGAACCCGGTGCAGGAGCTCGGTTCAACGTTTACCTGCCAGAAGTGTCGGTGCCGTTGGAAGGGGCTGACGGTCCGCCCGCCGGTCCGATTCGAGGCAGCGAAGTCGTGCTCATCGTTGAGGACGACAAGGTTCTGCTGGAGGTGATGACGCGAATGCTGAGTAGTGCGGGCTATACCGCGTTGAGTGCCAGCAGTGGATCCCTGGCGCTGGAGTTGCTAGCGGCGAACAAGGCCCGCGTGGACCTGCTGTTGGCGGATGTCGTGATGCCTGGCATGGCGGGACCCGAACTGGCTGCGGAGGTCACACGGCGCTGGCCGACTGTGAAGGTGCTCTTCACGTCGGGGTATGTCGGAGACCGCATCAGCCCGGAGACACTGGGTCCGAACGCCCACTTCATCGCCAAGCCCTTTACGGGAACGGCGCTCACGCACAAGATTCGGGAGACGCTGGACGGAACCCCGGTGGCAGACTGACACACCCCGGTGGTTCAGCCCAGGAGTTCCCGTGACGTCAGGTGCTCGGCGTGCGGGACACAGTTCTGGCAGATGCCGTGCGTGCTCGCCAGGGTATCGAAGGGCGGGACTTCCCCCTGGAACTCTTGGCAGTAGGTGCACCACTTCAGCATGGGTTCCACCAATTGGCGTCGAGCGCGCCGGAGATCCCGGCTCGGTCATCCAGCCACGCCGAGGCCATGAGGCTGGCCGCCGATGGCACCGTGGTACCAGGGCACGCACTCAGCCGCTGATTGAACGTCTCGATGCGTGCGGCGATGGCGTCATCAAACCCGGCTGCGCGTCGTTCTGTCTCGCAGGCGGCAAGGAATGGCAGGGCGAGGTCCGCCACGAGCATCGGGACGTTCGGCGCGACCAAGTCTGCCAGCCCGGTCAGGCCAGACCACGAAGTGTATTCGAGGTCACGTTCGACCACCCGATGCAGGCCTGTCAAGGCAGGACTCTCCAGAAGTGGCGGAGGGAGAGGGATTCGAACCCCCGATACCCTTTCGGATACAACGGTTTTCAAGACCGTCGCCATCAACCGCTCGGCCATCCCTCCGCAGCAGACGCCGTCTCCTGATTATGCCCGGAGACGTCCGCTCACTACCACCCGAAGAATCCTCCAGGACCAATGGGCGTCCCCGACGCGCTTTCAGCGATCCCAGGAACCGCGTTGAGGATGGCCTCCTTGCTCGTGACGAACATGCGCCGGCGCGCCTGCACTTCGGTGCCGTCGTTGCGCCGCAATACGGCGGTCACCGTGTACTGGCCTTCGGTCATCCGCTTGATCGGATAGGTGAATCGCACCGGCGCCCGCTCTCCTTCGAGTGAAATCAGGTGCGACCCTCCGATGCCATCGGGCGTCCACCATTCGACGGTCAGCGAGCGGCTCCGCTGATCCGGTTCGACCCGCATGCGCACATCAACCATGGCGGGCTCGCTCACCAGATAGGCAGACAGGTCCATCTTCAACGCGGCCTCGCCGGATTGCCAGGGCTGCGGCACCAGGCGCGCGCCGACCGGAGGACGGAGGTTCGTCATGAGGCGCACGTCTGATGCAGTGCGGGCACAGGATGCGCTTGCAGCGCAGAGGGCGATGAGAACGGTCGCAGACAGGGACTTCATGGCAGGCTCCTTTCCGTTGGGTGGATGACACTGGTCATCACCAACGGAAGGAGCAAGTGGTGGGCCGAAAGCGGGAAGTGCGAATCACGTGTTTTCACTGAGGAAAACACGTGATCGCAGGGCGGAGTGGTGGAACGAGGTTGTACTGCTTGAGGCCGGAACCGACGCGAATGTCTCGGTTCTAGCGTCCTGAGATGACTTCGAGGCCACCCATGAACGGGCGAAGCGCCTGCGGTACGACGACAGACCCATCGGCCTGCTGGTAGTTCTCGAGGATGGCAATGAGCGTCCGGCCCACGGCCAGGCCGGAGCCGTTGAGCGTGTGGACGAACTCCGGCTTTCCGCCGGCGCCTCGGAACTTGATGTTCGCGCGACGCGCCTGGAACGCCTCCGTATTGCTGCAGGACGAGATTTCCCGGAAGGTGTTCTGGCTCGGCAGCCAGACCTCGATGTCGTAGGTCTTGGCCGAGGCGAAGCCCATGTCGCCCGTGCAGAGCAGGATGGTGCGATAGGGCAACTCGAGGCGCTTGAGAATCTCCTCGGCGTTCAGCGTCAGGCGT
>JAKFYA010000236.1 GCA_021731095.1 Acidobacteriota bacterium
GGGAGGCCGAGAGCAACCGCCAGGTCTACGAGTCACTCCTGCAGCGCGAGAAGGAACTCCGCGTCGTCAGTAACAGCCGTGCCAACAACGTTCGGCTCCTCGACCGGGCGCAGGTTCCTGGTGGGCCGTTCACGCCTGACATTCCCCGCGCGTGGATGATGGCGATGCTGTTCGGTCTCGGCCTCGGCGCTGCGGCCGCATTCGCCATCGACTATCTGGACGATACGGTCAAGACACCGGAAGACGTGACCTGGCGACTGAAGCTGGGGTTCCTTGGCCTCGTTCCCAAGGTACGGGGTGACAGACACCCGTTGTTGTCAGGCCCGGTGCCCCACGACTTCGGCGAATCTTTCAGAGCACTGCGCACGGCCCTCGTGATGAGCAGTCCTGGCCGCGGCACGCGAGTCATTGCCGTCACCAGCACGCAGCCGCTCGAGGGCAAGACCACGACGGCCGCCAACCTGGCCCTGGCGCTGGCGATCGGCGGTTCCCGGGTGCTGCTGATCGATGCTGACATGCGCCGGCCAAGCCTGCACAAGGCCCTGCGCATGCCCAACGACAAGGGCCTGTCGCACCTCCTGACCGGCCAGGCGAAGATGCGCGAGGTGGTCCACCGCTCCTCGGACCCGAACCTGCTGGTCATCACCGCGGGCGCCACCCCGCCCAATCCGTCGGAGCTGCTCGCCTCGGACGGCATGCGCGGGTTCATCCAGCAGTTGTCGGTTGGTCCCTTCGACTGGGTGATCATCGACACGCCACCGGTGCTGGCCGTCACGGATTCGGTGATCCTGGCACCACTGGTCAACAGCATGATCTACGTCATCGGCTCCGAGATGACACGCTGGAGACTCGCCGAGCGTGCACTGGCCACGCTTCAGGGTGGCAACCCCAAGTCGATCAATGCGGTCCTGAACCGGGTGGACTTCGATCGCAACCGCTATTACTACACCCGGTACTACGGCCAGAACTTCAAGAGCTACTACGCTGAGAGCAAGTCGGCGGCAAGCTAGTTCGCGCAGCCTGACCCTCAGGGCGTCCCTGGCCGCCGGCGTGCCGATTCTGGCACTGGCCGCGCTGGGTGGTGCGTACTCCTCCTCGGTGCTCCCCCTCCTGGCGGCGGCCGCTGTCCTCTTCTTCGCAGGCGGCGGTGCCATCGCTTCCACCCGGGAGACCCGCCTCCTCGACGTCGCCCTCGTGCTGCTGGTTGTGGCCATGGGCCTGCAGATCCTTCCCCTCCCCTGGTCGTTCATCTCGTCGCTTTCGCCTCGCACGTTCGAGGTCATGGCCTCGCTGACGATGCTTGATCCGTCAGCCCCGGGTACGCTGAGCATCCGACCCGCCGTCAGTCGCGAGACCCTGATCTCGGCACTCTCTGTGGTGCTGGTGTTCTGGGGAGCGCGTGGGGTCTTTGACAACGGTGGCCTGCGGCCGGCGGTCAGGCTGCTGTCCTGGGCCGGCCTGGTCGCCGCGCTGGTCGGTCTGGCCCAGCGCGCCACCTCGCCCATGTTGCTGCTCTGGACCTGGAAGCCGCTGGACCCTGGCGGCAGACCATTCGGCCCATTCGTCAACAGGAATCACTTCGCCTTCTGGTTGCTGCTGGCGGGAGCTGTGGCGGCGGGCGCCGCCATTTCCCACATCCACGCGCATGGCCTGCTGCGTCGGCGCGCGCTGCGCGACCGGTTCGTGGACCTGCTCGCCGACGGTACGGGCGTGATGCTCCTGGGGTCGGCCGCGCTCATGTGGCTGACACTGATTGCCTCAACCTCCAGGGGCGCCATTCTCGGCATGGCCGTGACCTGCCTGATTGCGCTGGTCATGGCGGGCCGGCGCATCCATTCACGCGCGGCCTTCCGGACCATGATCGTCCTGGTCGTGGCCCTGCTGTCCTGGGGGGTCTGGGCCAACATTCAGGCGCTGGCCAGCCGGCTGGATCTGAACAGTGGAGACGTCCCGCGCGTTGCCGTCTGGACAGACACCCTGCCGGTCATCTCGGCATTCGCAGTGACAGGAACTGGCGCCGGCACCTTCGCCGACGCGATGGTCCGCTTCCAGCAACACGAACGTCGCGTGCTGTTCAGCGAGGCTCAGAGCGAGTATCTGCAGTTGATGGCAGAAGGCGGGCTGCTGCTGGCAGTTCCGGTGCTGGTCGCCCTGCTGGCCTGGTTGCGGCTGTCTCTGATGCGCCTGAAAGCCAGCAGTCCCGGCTCGACCTGGATCAGACTGGGCGCGCTGGCAGGGCTGTCTGGAGCCGCCGTGCAGTGCCTCTGGGATTCGGCGCTGCGCATGCCGGCCAACGCGATGCTGGTGGCCCTGCTCGCGGCCATCGCCGTCCACCAGCGCACGGATGGCGCCGGTTCAGCTGAGGGAAACGGGCGCGGCCCCGAACTCCACTGAGGCACAGGCCTGATAGAAGTCTGCCGGGATGCCGCGCGCCGGGCAGAACCGGTCCAGGAACCACGTCACCCGCTCGGCCAGCGCCGCTCCGGCTGGCCATGTCGGCACCTGCTCCAGCCACGCGTCAAACACCTCTGACGGCCGTACGCCCTTCTCGCGACAGAGCATCCGGAAGGTCTTGCGATCGCCGATCTCCCGGAGGGCCGCTTCCAGTCTGAACCCATAGGCCACCTCATCTGGCGACATGGACAGATGGGACTCCACGAAGTAGGGCGGCTCGTGACTGAAACGCAGTCCCATCGCCTCCGCCTTGCGCCAGAGCTCGGTGCCTGGCAGGACCATCAGGGGAAACACGGCCAGTTCTGGCGGGTCCAGCGTCACGGCAAAGTCGAGCGAGCGGTGGAACGAGGCGACGGTCTCTCCTGGAAGTCCATAGATCAGCTGGAGTTCGAAGGCGAGGCCATGCGCCTTCAGGAAGCCGATGCCATCGAGAAACTTCTGCATCTTCAGGCGGCGTTCGACCGTCGCCAGCACGTCCGCGTCCGTCGTCTGCAGGCCGACTTCCAGAAACGACACGTTGGCCTCGCGCATCAGGGCGGCAAGTTCGTCATCGATGAACTCGGCCCACACCTCCGCATGCACGGCAATGCGGCGGGGGTTGTGCGCGGCAATGAGCCGGCAAATCGCCTTCGCCCGGTCGGCGTAGAGATTGAACACCGGGTCCATGAGGTACAGCTCGTCGATATCGCGTTGCAGCCAGAACAGGATCTCGCGCTCCACGCGCGCCAGATCGAACCGCCGGTTCCGGACCGACAGGTCCTTGTTGTAGAAGCAGAAGTTGCAGCGGAACACGCATCCGCGTTGCGTCTCGATGCACACCACGCGACCAGGCCGGTCAGCATAGGCGTCGGTATGCGGGGACGGCAGCTCGTTGATGTCCCGCAGGAGTGGGGCCTCAGCATTCTCGATGATGCGGTCGGCCTGGCGATACGCGATGCCAGCCACCTCGTCGAGTGTGCGTCCGTCCCGCGCGCAGGCCACGACCTCCGCGAACGGCAGCTCGCCCTCACTGCACACCACCACGTCGACGAACGGGTTCGCGGTGAGCACGGCGGCCGCCACGGGTCCCACCTCAGGCCCGCCAAGGACCAGCAGCACATCGGGCCGAGCCGCCCGGATCAATCTGGCCGCGGCCATCAAGGTCCGCACATTCCAGACATAGCAGGACAGGCCCACCACGGCCGGCCCGGTAGACAGGATGCGGGCAGCGATGACCTCAGGTGCCGCCTCCTGGTCGAACTCCGCCAGGTCAATCTCACTGAGGGCATGCCCCGCTCGCTCCACGAGATAGGCCCTGAGGTACAGCAGCGCCAGCGGTATGAAGGACGGGTTCTTGTGAACGGTCGCCAGGCAGATCTTCACAGGCCGTTTCCCTCGAGACCGATCCCGTGCGCGGACGGCTCGGCTCCCCAGAAGGTGGACTGGTCCGTGGCCGCATGGCGAAGGCCACCCTGGGCATCCTCGATGCTGACCCGCCACCGCCAATGGATGCTGTCAAACCCGGTCATCTGCAGGCGGACGACATCCCCTGTCCCGACCGGGACAGCCGCAGGTAGCGGAAAGAAACCCTGCCGGTACTGCGTGCTGTTGTCAGACGGGCTGTTGCCGATGACGATGCCGTCTTCAAGGGTCGCCGAGAACCAGATAGCCACCCCGTGCAACGAGCCGGCCCGTTCCATCGCCCACCGCACCTCCGCGTCGAATCCGTACCGGGCAAGCGCGTCGAGCCTGAATGTGGCCACCGCCACAGGGCCGGCGAGCGACTCCGCCGGTGCCAACCAGACGGGATACCAGTTGTGGGTAGCCATGCCGCGGAAGCAGGACATGTCAACGCCTTCTCGCGGCGCATCCCAGCAGGTCACCGCGTCCGCATGCAGGCGCGCGGACTCGACCGGCGCTGCGTGGAGAACCACCAGGTCCGGCATGACCCGCCCGCCCGGGTTGAGAAAGCGCGTCACGGCGTCGCTGACGCACCGGAGGCCGTCCTTCTGAAGTCCGCAACAGTCGTACGTGTCCGTGACGATAAGGTCCACAGGCTCTGGTAGTGTGACCTGATCGGACGCCCCCTGGACCAGCACGACACGGTCTGCCACACCGTTCGCCTCGGCCAGCCGACGCACGAGGCCTGCCATGGGATGCGCCTCGACCGCATAGACACGCCTGGCGCCTGCGCGCGCCGCCAGGACCGACAACACGCCACTCCCCGCCCCAAGGTCGAGCACGACCATGCCAGGCACGACAGCACTGGCCAGGGCTGTCGCGTAGCGCGTCAGTCGCTCACCGGTGCCGGCGAGGAGAAACCGCTGCTGCTGGAGAAACTCCGCCGACTCGGGGAATTGCATGGTGGCGAGGTCCTACAGGCCGTCGCGAAGGATGTCGAGAAAGGCGGGCTCGGACCGGAACCACCCTACGAAGGCCAGTTTCTCGACGGCGCCCGCGATGGGCGTGACCTGATGCTCAAGGGACTCATCGATACGGAACAGGAGTGCATCTCCTTCCCCGGTGTTGGCCACGTCATCAAGCACGGATCCAGACATCGCACTTCGCAGGCGGAACACGCCGCCCTCGTACGGGTGGTCTCCCAGATTGATGCTCATGCCGATCAAGCGGTGGTCCACGGCATCGTTGTGCCAGGACACATGGTGCGCGCCGCCCGGCAACATCCGGTACACCCGTCCCGTGAAGCAGCCAATGGCGCCGCAACCGGTGAGGTTCTGGATGCCGGCATAGACGACAGGGTCGTTCACGAGAAAATGCAGGAGACTCACGGTGCCGTCGGCCTCGAGACACTGCTCGGTTCCGAGCCCCTCATGGTCCCGCTCGAGGAAGGTCCCCTGGTCCAGTCGCTGACGTATCGTCAGGCACAAGTCTGGCGACAGCACACCAGGTACCACCGCGCAGTTCGTGCGGGCAAACTGGTCGCGAACGCTGGACAGCTCAT
The DNA here is from genome assembly GCA_021731095.1 of Acidobacteriota bacterium. Taxonomy (GTDB): domain Bacteria; phylum Acidobacteriota; class Vicinamibacteria; order Vicinamibacterales; family UBA2999; genus JAKFYA01. Next base: position 5,396 of record JAKFYA010000236.1, read on the forward strand.
CAACAGGCCAGAACAGCCGAGACGTCAACGGCCCGGTCATTGTCAAACCCCCGCCCTGGCGCGAGCCAGGCCGACTTCCTCGGACCCAAACTCTTCGAGCAGTGAGACGAGAGACAGATCCGATACGAACCACCCTGCGAAGGTGGTACGCGGGACAGTGCCTGTGACCTCCGTGGCCCGATGCTCAAGGCCAGAGGCAATGCGGAACAGGACCGCATCTCCAAGGCCGGTATTCGCGATATCACACAGCAATCGCTGTCGCGGATCATCCAACAACTGGAAGTGCCCGCCTTCGTAGATGTCGACGCTGAGGTTGAGGCTCACGCCAATGCGGCGCCCCTGCACGTTGTCCGAGTGCCACGAATCAAAGTGTCCGGCTCCCGGGACAAACCTGAACACACGCCCACGAAAGCCTGACAGCGGCTCACAGCCGGTCAGTTCCTCGACGAGACGCAGCAACGCCGGGTCGTTGAAGGCGAAGTGCAGCAGGCTCAGGGCCGGATTCGGCATCATGGCGTGATCCGCCGCGATGTCGTGATGCTTCTCGTCAAAGAACGCCGACTCCGTCACATGCCTGAGCGCAAACGCCAACAGGTCGTCAGACAGCACCTGGCGAAGGTGCACGTAACGGTGTTCCGAAAACTGTGCTGACAGCGTGCGTCGTTCAGAGTCCGGCAACGGCGCAGCCAGGCCGTGTGGTGTCAGTTGCAGCATGGGGGGCAAGTAGACAGGTCGGACAGGACTGCGTCACGCACCGTCGCAAGGAGGGGAAGCCGTCGAGGATAGGACAACCGCCTGACCGGTATGCTCCCCGCCAGGTTCGTGACAAAGGCAAACTGCCGGGACAGACGTTCTGCGGTGGCCACGCGCCCATTGAAGGTATTGGCAATCAGCGCCAGGCACGCCTGGCGCAATGGCAAGTGGCGGATCCGAACCTGCGCATGGGCTTGCGCACGAGCCTCTGAACGACGCGCTTCGCCGATGACATAAATGGCCCGAAGCGGTACAGCCGTCAGCGCCTGCTCACCATCCACCATGGGCATGGCCAGCTTGGGGGCCAGCAAGGGCATCGTGATGCCGGCCGGACGCCCCTGTCGCAATCGGGTCGCCATGCGGCGCATGAGCTTGATGCGTGGTGGCCCCAGGTGGGCCATCAGGGCTGTACCCTGGCGGGTGACGACCAGCTGGTCATCAGTGACCAGGTGATACCCCGCCTGCACGAACGCAGCAGCCAGGCTGGATTTGCCGCGCCCTGATGGACCGAGGAACGCCACGCCCTGCCCGTTGATGGACACGACGCTTGCATGAAGCGGTTCGAGACCCTGCTGGACCAAGGCGTAAGAGAGTGCGGGTCCGAGCATAAGGGCTTCGAACAGTTCCAGACCTGTCCGTCCCCCACGACGCCCAATGATGCGCGCGCCATCCCCGGTGACCAGGAACTCGATGGAGCGCCCCCAACGGAGATAGGACCCGCCATCATCAAGGGCGGCCCGTTCGAACCAGGAGGAGTGACGGGTGCGCGGCAGGAGGGCCGCAGAGGCAAACAGGCCATCATGGACAGATGTCGTCCCATCTTCAAGGGAGACGTCCCAGGACGGGGCGTATGCGGATGACACGGGAGCAAACGGCAGGCGCCACGCGCTCGACAGGCGAACTGAAAAGAGATCGTATAGGTAGCGAGGCCCCTGGCCTGTGCCTCCCACCGCTGCGACCGGGGACATCAGGACTTGGTGGTCTTCCGGATCCCGTCGCTCTTCTTGCCGCCCTTTGCCAGCGCCAGATGGCGCAGGTCTCCGTAGACCGTCAGCTTCGGCGTCCTGTAGGCCTTGCGCGACGTCTCGCCCTGGTCTCTCGATTCTGAATCAGACGATGACACGTTCTTCATGACCTGCTCTCCTGCCTGCTAGGTGAACCGCGCCCGACTGTCGACATCGGACCAAAGAACTGCTGCAACCAGACTTCCAGCGCCAGCACATCCGTGAGTCCCCGGCTCGCGTCGAACGTGTCGTTCGCCAGTGCCGCATGGGCCTCACGCAGGGCCCGGTCCGCTCCGGCCCGGACATAGCCTCGCTGCACCGCTTCGCCCGTCGCCGCCAGCCGCGAGACGATCCGATTATAGTCGCGGGACACACCGTCATTCACCAGCGACGTGAAGCTGACTTTGGTGCGCCTGGACGCAATCGCCTCTGGCAGCACACCACGCAGACTTTCCCGGAGCAGCGCCTTGGGCACCCCGCCAGCGCACAGCACGTCACCGGGAATAGCCATCAGGAAGGCGACCAGGTCCCGGTCCAGGAACGGGAACGCGTGCTCGAGTCCTTCGATAGCCCCGGCCTTGTTGTGCCACTCCAGGCAGAACACGGCGTACCGGGACCTGGCCTCCCGGTAGAGACTGGCGCCGTGGGCCGTGAATCCGGCCGGCACCCGGACAGGCGGGCGCTCGGCGCTCCGGCGAAACGCGTCGGTGTACCAGCCTCGGACATCGCGCCGTGCCGCCAGACGCTGACGCGCGCGGCGAAGGCGGCGCAACACCGCCATCGGCAGGTGTCGCACGACCAGCCCTCTCAGGAGTCGCGTGGTGAAGTAGGAGGCATCCGTGACGCTCAGCCACTCACCAAAGCCCCGCGCCTGCCGCCAGGCCTCGCGCCAGGCGCCCTGTTCGACCAGGTCCAGCAGATAACCATCATCTGCCAGGAACTGGTCGCCCCAGTCGCCCGACAGCAACACCCGGACGCCCTTGGACCTCACAAACCGGTTGAACGCCTGGTCGCTGGTCCACTCCATATCGAGGGATGGCACCTCGACGTGCCAGACCCCCCGGTCCACCTCATCGACCATGCCCAACTGCGGATGCGGGAAGCGATGGGACTGGAGGCCGGTAGCGACCTCGACCGCTCTGAGAAACGCTTCCTCGTCAGCCTTCGACCCTGGTGGCGGCGTATAGGTGACGCCAACCGGGGACTGGGCATGGCCGCGCCCCTGGTGGCGCAGGTGCTCCGCCACGCAGAAGATCGAGGACGAGTCCACGCCACCACTGAGCGACACGCCGACCGGCGCTGCGCTGCGCAGGCGACGCGACACGGCCTGCTCAAAATGTTCGCGAAAGGCCTCGGCGTACGCGCCGGGCGACGCAAGCCTGATGCGTGCGCCGGGATCGAAGTCCCAATACCGGCGTGTCCGTGCCTCGCGGCCGCGCACCACGACCTGATGGCCTGGCAACACGCTGAAGACCTGGTCGAACACTGTCAGGCCCTGCGTGTCCTCGGACATCAGGGCATTGAAGTAGAAGTCTGCGATGCATGCGTCGCACGGTGCGACGTGCGCCTCCGGGTGTGCCAGCAGGGCTTTCACTTCGGTGCCGAACAGTAGGTGCGTCGGCCCCTGCTGGTAGTAGAGGGGTCGTACTCCCATGGCATCGCGAGCAAGGCAGAGCATGCGTGTCGCGGTCTGGTAGGCCGCAAGGGCGAAGTCGCCCAGGAGGTAGTCGGGAGCCGCCTCGCCCCATCGCGCGTAGGCCGACAGCGCCAGGTTCTCGTCTGGCGTGTCCGCGCGAAGATGGTGGTCGCCCAGCCTCGCGAGCAGGTCGTCACGGTTGTCGAGTCGGCCATCAAAGGCGATGACCCAGCGATCGTCCCGGCAGACCTGGGCCAACGCTGGCGCCTCAGCGTCCCCGGGAGCCCAGTCGCGTACGGCACACCCGAACGACGCATCCCGGAAATGCCGTTCGACGCCACGGTGAGCCATGGCCGCAGACATCGCCCGCAGTTCCGGTGCCCCGGCCAGACGTTCGTCGAAATTGAGGACGCCGCAGATGCCGCTCACAGGTAGACTGATCCTATGACGAAAGTAACCCTGTCCGATGCGGTCAGGCCGGGGGCCAACGTCCTGTTCCGCGAGCTTGAAGGCGAAGGCATTCTCTTGAGCCTCGAGAGCGGAAAGTACTTCGGCCTCGACGCGGTCGGCACGCGGATCTGGCAACTGCTCGGCGCCGGTCCGTCACTCACCGGCGTCTGCGAGACGCTCGCCGCGGAATTCGATGTGGAGCGCGCCACCATCGAGGCCGACCTGCTGGCCCTGGTCGCGGAACTCTCGTCCCACGGACTCGTGCTGGTGGCGGAGCACGCCCCGTCGGCATGATGGCCACCGGCGAGGCGTGGCTCGAACGCGTCGCCTGGGTTCGACAGGAGTGGCCGCTGATCGGCGAGGCGATGCTGGCCGCACTGGTGGTGGAGACGGGCCTCCGCGCCACCTCGCATCCCCGCCTGTGGCACTGGGCCGGGGTTGTCCCTCGCGACATGGCCTCCCGGCCAGACCCGGCGCTGCTCTGGGCCATCCTCCGCGCCAGCTACTGGGCATGCCTGCTGCTGCCGGTGCGTGGAACCTGCCTCCGTGAAAGCCTGGTGGCCGCGCGCCTGCTGTCGCGCCGCGGTCACCCCGTCACCGTGCAGGTGGGCGTCCGCAAGGCCGGTCCCCGTCTGGACTCCCATGCCTGGCTCGAAGATGGCGATGGACGCGCGCTCACCGATCCCCTTGCGGGGTACGCCCCTCTGATCGCCGACACGCATGACCGAACAGCTCTGCCGGATCCTGCGCGGTAACCCGGTCGACTGGCCACCAGACGCCGCCGGTGCCGAGACCTTGCAGCGGGAGGCCTATGAGCATGGCGTCCATACCCTGGTCGCGGCACGGCTGTCGAATCCGTCGTATGCCGACTGCCCGATCTGGGTCCGGCAACCGTTCGCGCGTGAACGCGTGGACGAGGCCGCTGAAGAGCAACTGGTACGCCAGTCGATCCGGTCAGTCATCGCCGCGTGCGCCAGTGCGGGCCTGCACCCGCTCATCTTCAAGGGTGCCGCCCTCGCCTTCACCCACTATGACGACCCGAGCGACCGTCCCTATGTGGATGTCGACCTTCTCGTCCGACCGGGCGAGGCGCGCCTGGCGGCACAGGTGCTCGAATCGCTGGGCTACCAGGCCGCCGTCAGCGTGACCGGCGCGCTGCTGGCGGATGCCCCGGATGCGACCACCATCGATCGGTATGCGCCCAGCTCGCAGGTCCCGTTCACGAAGCGTGATGCCCGGGGAACGCCGCTCGAGATCGACCTGCACTGGCGCCCCACAATTCCCCAGGTGTTTGCCCAGGTGTTCGACCTGGATGCGTTGCACGCCGACTCGGTCGCCGTGCCGGCCCTGGGTCCGCAGGCGCGCGCGTTTGGACCCGTTCATGCGCTGGTGCTGGCCTGCCTGCATCGCCTCGCCCACCACCACGGCAGCGACCGGCTGATCTGGCTGTACGACCTGCACCTGCTGGGGTCACGTCTCACGACGGGTCAGGTCACAGCGCTACTCGAACTGGCGCGTGCGCATCAGGTGGCCGGGGTCTGCCTGGATGGACTGACCCTGGCCAGGCAGGCCTTCCAGAGCCCGTTCCCGGACGCACTCATCGAAGGGCTCCGCGAGGCGGCCGCTGCCAGTGACGAGCCGTCCGCCATGTATCTGCATCATCAGGTTCGCCAGATGGACGTGCTGCGCGCAGACCTCGCGGCCCAGCCCAACCTCTCCGCGCGCATCCGCCTGTTGCGCGAACACCTCTTTCCACCGCCTGCCTATCTGCGCCAGCGTTACGGCGCACGCGCGTCCCTCTGGCTGCCCTGGCTGTATGTCCGGCGTGCGGTGTCCGGTGCACGCCGGTGGATGACCTCGCCACGCCCCTGACAACACAAAGGGGATGCCGATGGCATCCCCTTCATGACGGCGGCTCTTCAGCCGCCACATCCCCCGGACCCGCGTCAGCTCAGCATGCGCCTGAAGAGCAGGGTTCGCGCCGGCTGGTGGCGGAACAACGCCAGAATCAGATCCCGATGGCGATTGAAGCGCGCCGTCTGTCGCACGATCGGCATGATGCCGTTGGTATTCGCCAGCCTGAAGAGGGCATCCATTTCGCCGTCACTGAGCTTCTGCGCCAGCATGCGCAGCGCCAGCTGCGTCCGGAACTCGGGAATCAGTTCCTTCCGCCAGCCCGCTTCATACACAGACAGGGCGGACGCATCCAGCCGGTCCCGGTGCAGCGCGTCGCGCAACACCTCGGCGGCCATCGCACCCGTCGTCATGCTGTAGTAGATGCCGCCCCCTGTGGTTGGCTTGACCAGCCCTGCGGCGTCCCCGATGGCGACCACACGATCGGCATAGGTCCGGCGGATCGCCCCGAGCGGCAACAGTCTGCGGCGCGGCGATGCCGCGATCGTGCCTGCCACGCCCCAGGACGGGCCGATTCTCTCCATCAACCGGCGAAACGGGCCGGCGGCGTCGCCGTCGCACATCAGGCCGATGCGTACGTGCGGTCCGTCGGGTCGCACCGTCGGCACAGCCCAGGCAAACCCCTGCGGGGCGACATCCAGACCGAAGTAGACCTCGACCTCGCCACTGCGACCCGCGGGCACTTCCATCTGGGCCGATGAGAGATACACCGACGGCAGACCCATGCCGAGCTGGCGCTGGAAGCTGTAATTGACCCCGCAGGCGAGCACGACCGCACGTCCCACGACCGGAGCCTGCCCCTCGATCCCGACCTCCACGGAGTGCTCGCCGTTCACCAGGCCCGTGGCGCGGGCTCCCCGGATGAGGGCGGCACCTGCGGCAACAGCTCTGGTGGCCAGCATCCCGTCGAACCGGACGCGGTCCACCACCACGGCTTCCAGGCGGTCGGGAGTCCACGAGAGCTCAAGCCCTCCGGGCGAATGAAATCGGACCGCCGGCAAGGGATTGAGCACGGCATCGCGCGGAAGCCCGAGCTCCTCGAACACCTCATCTCCCAGGATGCCGGTGCAATGCGGAGGCTGGCCTATCTCGGCGTGTTCCTCGAGGACAGCCACATCAAAGCCGTCACGCGCCAGCTTCGCGGCTGCGTGCAGGCCTCCCGGGCCGCCACCGATGATCACGACATCATGCATACGGTGCGGCCATTATATGTGTCCCGTGCCAGTCACACCTTCGGCCCCGGGTGTTCCCATCGGCCACGGGCACTGATCCAGAACGACAGCGCAATGAGACGGACATCCAGCCAGAAGCCGGCACGCCGGCAGTAGAGCGCGTCGAAACGGAACTTCTGCGGTCGCGGCAGGTCACGCCGCGCATAGACCTGGGCCAACCCGGTCAGCCCCGGACGCACGGCGTGTCGCGCCACGTAGCCGGGAATCTCCTCCAGACGCACGAAGCGTCCATCGCCACGTGCCTCGATTTCGCCCACCGCCAGGGGGCGAGGGCCGACGAAGCTCATGTCGCCAATGAAGATGTTCCAGAGCTGAGGCAGCTCATCAAGCGCCATGGCGCGCAACAGGCGACCCACACGGGTGATGCGCTGGTCATTGGCCACCACCTGCCTGGCAGGTTCGACTGACGCCGCCACGAACATCGACCGGAACTTGTAGGCGGTGAATGGCCGTCCGCCACGACCGACTCGCGGCTGGGTGAAGAACACCGGGCCCCCATCCTCCAGCCGGATCGCCAGGGCGACCAGCAGCCACACCGGTGCGGACAGAACGAGCCCGAGGCCAGACAGACACAGGTCGAACAGGCGTTTCATGGGTTGCCCGCTACCGCACGCGTCCCGCGATCAGTCTGCGAAACAATGACGCGTAGGCTTCAACCTGCCGAGGACGGTCGAACCGCAGCCCCGCCTCTCGTGCTCGCGCCCCCATGGCGCGCACCAGGTCTGGCGCGGCACGCAGGTCCCTGATGCGCGTGGCCAGGGCCACGCCGTCGCCCGGTGGCACCACCACGCCGCAGCCGTGTTCGCGGGCCAGCGTCACCAGTTCGCAGTCGTCCTCGACCGCGGCCACAAACGGCCGACCTGCGGCCAGGATGCTGTAGACCTTGCTCGGCACGATGTAGCCCGCCAGGCCAGGCCGCAGCGACACCAGGAAGAGATCGGCGGCGGCATACGACAGCGCCATGTCCGCACGCGGTTGATAGGGCAGGAACATCACGTGCGAGAGCCCTCGTGCAGCGGCCTGCGCCTCAAGCGACGCGCGACGCGCACCATCGCCGACAAACACGAAGCGGATGTCGGGGTCGTCCCGCAACTCGGCCGCCGCATCCAGCACGACGTCCAGGTTCTGCGACAGGCCGATATTGCCGGCGTGCATGACCACGAACGCCTGCTGCAGGCCATGGGCGCGTCTGAAGGCGTTGTCCGGCGGACCGGGTGACAGCGCCGCGCAGTCGGCCCAGTTGTCGATGACGACGATCCGGGACGGCTCGGCGCCTTTGCCCTCCACGAGACGCCGCTTCATCGTGTCGCCAAGCGCCACGACCGCATCCGCCGTGCGGACCAGGAAGCGTCCGACCTGCTGAAGCACGGCATTGACCGTGGGGCTGCGGAAGTCCTCGAGCAGGACGGCCACTTCAGGAAAGACGTCCTGGCAGAGAAACACGAACGGCGCCCGCATGCGTCGCGCCGCACACCACCCGGCCAGACCGATGATTGGCGGGTCTGTCATGGCCATCACGACATCGGCCCGAGGAACCCGGAGAGCCGCCCACAGCGCAGACACGAAGTACGACAGGTAGTTCATGGCCCGACCGGCAAAGCGGCGCGGGTCATGCACGGTGCCGGCGGCACGCACGATTCGCACGCCGTTCCGCACCTCCTCAGCCGGCAGCGGGCCAGCGTGGCGGAGCGGGTACCCAGTGACTACCGTGACCTGGCAACCGTGGTGTGCCACCAGATCCTCGGCCAGTTCGGTGAGCAGCTGCCCTGTCGCGCCGAAATCCGGCCAGTACGACCGGTTGAAGATGCAGACCTTCACCGCTTCTCGAGCACGTGACTGCCCATCACCAGCACATCCATGTCCGTTCGGAGGAAGCAGTCGAGCGCCTGCGCCGGCAGATGCACGATCGGCTCGTTCTCGTTGAACGACGTGTTCAGCAGAATCGGAACCCCCGTCCGCTCGCGAAAGGCATTGATGAGCGCCCAGTACCGGGCATTGGTCGCACGACTGACCGTCTGGAGTCGTCCTGACCCATCCACATGTGTGACGGCCGGTATCTCCGCCCGACGCTCAGGCCGCACGGGATACACCTGAATCATGAACGGGTCAGGCACGGCGCCCACGAAGTAATCGTCAAGGGCGTCTTCGGCGATGGAGGGCGCAAAGGGCCTGAACTTCTCACGAAACTTGATACGCGTGTTGATGATGTCACGCATGTCTGCGCGCCTCGGGTCGGCCAGGATGCTCCGGTTGCCAAGTGCGCGCGCTCCCCACTCCATCCGTCCCTGAAACCAGCCGACCACATTCCCGGCGGCAATCCGATCCGCCGTCCAGGCACACAGGGTCTCCTCGTCCGGAATCACGGAGTGAGTGGCCCGTGCCAGCACATCCGCGTGACGCGCGTCGATGGCGTCGGCAATCTCGGCATCGGTGAAGGCGGGTCCCCAGTAGCCGTGCTCCATGACACACGCCCGGGCGCCACCGCCGGCATGCCAGGTGTGCAGCGCGGCTCCCAGCGCAGTGCCGTTGTCGCCGGAGGCGGGCTGCACGAAGATCTCCCGAAACGGTGTCTGCTCGCGAATCTTGCCGTTCGCCACCGAGTTCATGGCGCACCCGCCCGCGAGGCACAGACGGTCGAGCTTCGTGCGGGCGTGCAGCGCGCGCAGCACAGCAAACGCCGCTTCCTCGTAGACGGCCTGCAGCGACGCCGCCAGATCTTCATGTCTCGACTCGAGCGGATCGCCCGGTCGCCTGGCTGGACCCAGGAGCCGCTCCATCTTCGGCGTGAAGACCGTGCCAATTGTCGGTGAGCCCTCATCCCAGGTCATCGACACGCCGCCTGACCAGTGACTGAAGTAGGCCAGGTCAAGCGACACGTCCCCATCTCCCGACACCCGCACCAGTTGCCGCAATTCCCGGACAAAGCGCGGCGTCCCGTAGGGAGCCAGGCCCATGACCTTGAACTCGTCGCCGTAGCCGGGAAAGCCCAGGAACTGCGTGACCGCCAGATAGAGCAGCCCAAGCGAGTGCGGGAAGTAGACACGGCGATCGACCGTCAGCGACGTGCCGCGGCCGACACCCGTCGAGGTGCTGACAAAATCGCCGAATCCGTCGATGGCACAGACCGCCGCCTCGTCGAACGGGCTCGCGAAGAAACTGCTCGCCAGATGCGCCGGGTGGTGCTCGACCGGACGAAACCGCGCCCGCACATGGGCGGGGTCAAGACCCAGCGACTGGGCGAGTCGGTCCGGCACCTGCGAGACGCTGGCCGCATTCCGTCCACGGTCCACGAGCATCCGGGGGTGTGGCAGTCGCCGGAGCGCAAAGAGCGCCTTTCGCCAGAGGTGCGCACGCGGGTCTCTGCTGATGGCGAAGAGGTCCACGTCGGCGGCCGTCGCACCAGCCATCTGCAGGCACACCTGCATGGACTGGTCGGGAAAGCCCGCCCAGTGCTTGACCCGGCGAAAGCGCTCTTCCTCGACCGCTGCGACCAGTCGCCCGTTGTCGAGCAGCGCCGCCGCGACGTCGCCGTGATAGGCGTTGAGGCCCATGATCAGCACAGCTTGCCTACCTCATCCAGGCCGAGCGCCTGACGGACGCATGCCTGGGTCTGCTCTGGAGAAAACCGGTCCCTGATGGTGGCCATGGCCTCGGCCGACAGCCGGGCACGCCAGTGCGCGTCCGTCAGCAGGCGAATGATGGCCGCTGCCAGTCGAGCCCCGCCGTCCGTCTCCGGATCCACAATCACGCCGTCCACGCCGTGGGTGATGATCTCCTCGGGGGCGCCGGGTCGCGCCACGCACGGCGTGCCAGCCGCCATCGCTTCGAGATACACCAGTCCAAATCCCTCGCCGGCGCTGGGCATCACGAACGCAGAGGCGTCGCGATAGAGCGCCGCCAGCGTCGGCGCATCCACGCGCCCGGTGAAGACGACGGCACCGGTCAGTCCTGCCCCACGGGCCACGGCCTCCAGCCTGGCCCGATCATCCCCGTCACCCGCAATGACGAGCCGGGCATCAGCCACAGACTCGCGCACCCGAGGCCAGATGTCGAGCAGCGCGTCGTGGCCTTTGTACCGTTCCGCCGCGGACATCCGCCCCACAATCAGTGCGTACGGGCCGTCAATCGCCCGGTCACCCGCGGGCACGACCGGGGGCACACCGGGATGGCAGACCCGCACAGCCGCCGTTGCCAGCTCCGGATGTGTGGCGTGAAACCGATCCACCGTGTGTCGCGAGATGGCAATGCGACACCAGGCCCGCTCCAGCGCCGCCCGCTCGCGCCGCCGCAGTGGCTTCCAGACTTCGATGCCGTACATCACGGCGGCCAGCCGCGCGCCACGGCGAAGCAGCGGCAGCGCCACGGCCAGCAGATGCACATGGAGACCGACCACCAGGGTCCTGGCACCGACCGCTGCGCACGTCAGGCCCCACCATGCGAATCTGACGCGACTGCCAGCCGCCGCTCGAAAGCCGATGGCCGGGTCCAACCCCTCGGGCCGCACCGCATCGGTGAGCGACCAGACCTCGAGGGCCCCTCCTGTCGCACGCATGGCATCCGCAAGCAGGGCCACATACTGCCGCGACACCTCGGCAATGCCGTCTGAGCCGGCGAGCCCTGGCGTGAGCACAATCACCCGACTCGTGGCCACTGCCTCCATCAGGCGCCCGCCGTGACCGGGCGCGCCGCGAGCACCGCGCGGTACTCCTGCTCGAAGCGTGCGGCAATAGCGTCCCAGCCGTAGGATGCCCGCGCCAACTCTCGACCGCGACGTCCCATGACCTGGGCCGCCGCCGGATCGGCCAGCAGTGACCCCAGGGCGGTCGCCAGCGCGTCGGCGGTCTGATCCACGACCAGGCCGGCCTGTCGTGGCGCCAGTTCCACCCAGCCACAGCTTCGCGTCACGACCACGGGCACGGCCTCCGCCAGCGCTTCAAGCACCGTCAGACCGAAACTCTCTGAGTCTGAACAGAGGGCCAGTGCTGACGCCTGCGAGAGCAACCGGGTCCTGGTGGCCGGGTCGACGGCTCCGGTCCAGGTAATGCCCGCTGCCGCCGCTCCGGCCCTGGCGATCAGGCCTGCCTGCAGGCCCGCTTCATCGGGGCCTGCCACCACCAGGCGAGCCGCAGGCCACTGCGCGCGGATCCGCACAAAGGCATCGACCAGCAGGTCGAGCCGCTTGATGGGATGAATGCGGCCCACAAACAGAATGACGGGTGGACCATCCGGTCGTGGCGGCGCCACGTCCTCGGCGATGTCCACACCGTTGGGAATCAGCACCACGCGCGACGACGGGCTCCAGAGCTGAAGGCTCTCTGCCTCTCGTCTGGAGGTGGCATGCAGGAGCGCGGCTCCCTCAATGGTCTGTCGTTCAAGCAGCGAATAGGCCGCCCGCTTGCGCCAGGCGTGGTGGTCGAGCGCGGCCGACTGCAGCATGCCCCGCGGTGACAGCACATAGGGCACACCGGCCCGCCGGGCTTCGCGGGCCGCCGCCCACACGACACGGTTCCACAGGCCATGGATGTGCAGGACATCCGTGTCCGGCAGCGCTGTACGCAGCACGGGTGCCAGCGCACGCGAGCCGATGATGCGCAGCGGCCAGCTCCGGGGGCAGTAGGTGACCGGCACCCCTTCGAATGCTCCGGCCGTCGTCACGGCCTCCGGCAAGGCGCCGTCACCATTGGCGTCGGTGGAGTACACACGGACGTCTGTACCCAGGCGACGGAGCGCCCGACACAGACCATGAATGCTCGCCGGCGGTCCGCCATAGACGTAGGCCGGCGCGTAGTAGGCGGACACATGCGCGACCCTCACGCCTTTCGACCTCCATCCGGACGATGAGGGTGAGCGGGAACCAGGGAGCGCTGCGCCTCCTGGGCCTCGTATTCACGCTCCTGTTCGTCGACCTCACGGGCGCGAATCAGCAGCCACCGATCCACGAGGTACGCCAGTCCGCCGACGTAGACCATGATGGTGAGACTGTCACCCAGCAACTTGGCAAAGGCCTTCTCGTACAGGTACAGCGTGATCCAGAACAACGCCATGGTGACCGACACCGCCAGTTCCCGATGAGCGATCGTCCGCAGGAACCACTCATAGGCGCCACCCATGAACGCCCCGTAGAGCAGGATCGGCAGGAACATCATCGGAATACCGAAGTCGAGGTACATCTCGGCTGCGTAACCGAACGCAATCGACGTGTCTGACTCGTCGCCAGCCACCCAGACGCCGGAATACTTCCGGACCAGTTCGCTTTCAGAGATCAGTGGCGGCTTGTCGGGAAACAGCAATCGGGGTGTCACGATGTGGAGCATCGTAGTGGCCAGCATCGAACCGTCGGTGTGCGGGAGCACCGACGGGACCCGGTTCACGGCCAGTGCCGGATAGTAGACAGCCGACGTCCGGTCGACAAAGGCGAATATGCTGTCGCGTGCAGTGGAGCCAGCCTGCGCGTACCAGTCGGTGAACAGGGCCTGCATCCGGGTGAGGCGTGCGCCACGCGACGCGGCGAAACCGGCATCGGCGAAATCCTCGCGATACTCGGCGCGGACGCCAATCCACATCACGGCTGCAAACAGGAGTGTCACCCCCAGCACACCAACGGCCACGACATGGTCGCTCCGCTTGCGGTCGAATACCTCCAGCAGCGCCAGTGTTGCCAGCAGGAGAGGCTCCTTGAAACCCGAGAAGTAGCCGGTGAAGCCCAGCGCCACCTCCACTGTCAGCAGAGCGATGACCAGGTCCCACCGGAACGTCGGGCGCATGAGTCGCCGCAGGACCAGCGACACCACGGCAAGGCGCCCCAACGACAACGCCACCACCGCCTGCCGGAGCGGCTCGAACACGCCGGCCAGTTCCTGCAGTACGCCGGTCAGGGCCAGGGCGACACCGTAGATGACGAGCAGGGTGCTGAACGAGACCATCTCCTCGGGCGTCAGCTCGGGATAGGCCTTCCGCTGCTGCATGGCACGCAGGCCGATGATGAGCCCGATCGTCAGGGCCGCAACCGAGCCCAGTCCCATCACCATGGTCGTCCCGTAGGCCGGAATCTCCTCGATCGCCATCACCTCGCCGGTGAGGAAGGTATAGAAGGGGCCGATGGCCACCTGCATCCACTGGGTGGTCATCGCCAGCTTCAGGACCGGCGGGCCTTCGGAGTTGGGGATGCCTTTCCAGATCAGCAGCAACACCGCCACGCTGGCGCCGTGGATCCAGCTGCCACACGCGTAGGTGACGATGGCGACGATGGCGAGGTCAAGAATCATGGGCCGGCTCTCTCTGTGGCAGACAGGACGACATCGGCGGAGCGAGGCGAGACCCCGAAGACCTCGAGCCAGGCGGACCAGAACCGCTCACGAGTGAAGCGCCCGGCTGAGGCTCGCGCGGACCGCGAGGCCAGGTCCAGTCGATCGCCGTCGCCCAGGAAGAATCTGATCCCCTCCATTATGGCGTCCACCGTGGCCTCCGAACAGACCCAACCATCCACGCCGTGTTCCACCAGTTCCGGAAGTGCCCCGCTCGCCGTCACGACAGAGGGGACGCCAGCCATCTTTGCCTCGACCGTCACGACACCAAACCCTTCGCGAATTTCCGGCAACGAGGGGCAGCAGTGAAGTCCCGCGGCTGCCAGCAGCGCGGGCACATCCCTCCGGACGCCCAGAAAGCGCACGTGGCCCTGGAGGTCGGGTTCGGTCGCTCTGGCGCGAAGCTGCGCTTTGTAGCCCACCCACGCCTCGGGCTCCCACCCGTCGATGTTGCCCACGATGTCGAGCGTGACCGGGAGGCCCTGCGCGCGCAGGCCAGCTACCGCATCGAGAAGCAGATGCGCCCCTTTCGGGGGAATGAGCTGACCCACATACAGGACGCGGAGCCGGTCCCGCGCGGCGACACCGGCCACAGGCAGAGACCTGGTCGGCGCGGCGTTGTAGATCATCCGAATCTTCCGAGGCGGCACCCCGTGGGCCATCAGGGCATCCTGCGTGAAGCGGGAGTTGGCGACGATCACGTCCACCACCGGACTGAC
Organism: Acidobacteriota bacterium; assembly: GCA_021731095.1. Taxonomy (GTDB): domain Bacteria; phylum Acidobacteriota; class Vicinamibacteria; order Vicinamibacterales; family UBA2999; genus JAKFYA01. The sequence goes on from JAKFYA010000236.1 coordinate 20,408, forward strand.
CAGCCACCGCCAGACCTTCTGGTAAAACCGTCCCTCCTCTGGCGCATTGCCCAGTCGCAGAATCACGCGCACACCACACCACCGGAGCAGGACGAGCGCAGGCAGGTTCCGGAGGGCGGCGCCATATTCCGGCAGCGCGACATGGGTGGCGCGCATCCGGACCGCGTCGCGGAGCAGGCCACCGCTGGTGCAGGCGATGTCCCAGAGCACGCGTGCGACCGAGAGCAGCGTCTGCTTGCGGCGACGAATCTCGTAGTAGTAGTACCCGGTGGACCAGCTGGCGCCAATGTCCTCAGCGAGCTCGACGATGGGGCTGCTCTCCCATCGGTTCACGATGCAGTGCACCTGCACCCCTTCATGACGCAGGGCGCGCAGCACCTCGAAGGTCATGCGCTCGAGGCCGTACACCGACACCATGTTTCCGCAGCACTCAATGACGCGGGGGGCGGCCCGGCCCGGCTTCGGCACCCGCCGCATGGCGAGCACGCGGCGGCTCATGGCAATCAGGCCGTCCGTCGCCGCCCCGAAATTGAACGGGGCCACCCTGGCTCGGCATTGGCGGGAGACGTCGTCGCCCTCGGCTCTTGCCTGATGCACCGCGTGAAGCAGGCCCGACATGGCCTCTACATCGCCCACCGGTACCACCCAGCCGCCGTCGCCGCCCGCAACCAGGTCACGCGCGGCGCCGACACGGTCGGTCACGATGCAGGGCAGACCCGAGGCCAGCGCCTCGTTCACCACCATGCCCCACGTCTCGGATGCGCTCGGCAGCAGCAGGCAGTCCGCCGCAGCGAACATGCCGGGCATCTCGGACTGGTTGACGAAGCCGCGCATGGCCACGCGCACACCGACCAGCGCGGCCTCTGCCCTGACGGCGTCGGCCAGTTCACCGTCTCCCGCTACCAGCAGGACGACCGAAGGGCCAGCCAGGGCGACGGCCCGGACCGCATCAATGGGCCGCTTGATGGGTTGCAGTTTGCCGGCGAACAGCACGACCAGATCAGACGGAGCTGCACCAATGTCTCGCCGGAGACGCTCGCGTGTTCCGTCTCGTCTGCGCGTGTCAACCTCGGTGGCCATGCGGTGGTTGTCGACCGCATGGGGGGACGAGGCGATGAGTGGCTCGGGAACCCCGAACGCCCGGAGGTATTCGCGTGCCGCCGCACCCACGTTGAGGTAGCCATCAAAGAGCCGCAGCATGGCGCGCGTTTTGACGCGCCAGAGCAACCGGCGCACCCCGGAGGGGCCGCTCTCGAGCGTCGAATCACCCCGGTACAACACCGGCACCTTCAGTCGTCGGCACGCTCGCAGCGCCCGCACCTGCATCGCAGCATGCCAGCCCGGCACGACCACCACGTCCGGGTTCGTGGACGCAATCCGATCCCCAATGTCCGGCACGTCCACACCGAAGAAGTGCGCGCTGCCGAACTGCATCCCGTCGGCGGCTCCACACACGACGAAATCATAGCCCTCGGTCAGCGGGACATCCCACGCGAACGGCCGGCCAAAGCCCTCACCCTGCTGCGCGGGCGTCGGAATGGCGGCGTAAATGACCGTGAGTGCCACATCCGGTCTGTGTGCGGCGATGTAGCGGAACCAGGGCGAGAAGTACTGCACCGGATGGGTCAGCACCATCGTCACCCGCAGGGCTGCGCCCACCATGCGTTTCATGCGCACACCGCGTCGAACACCTGGCCCAGACGTCCGGCCAGGGCCTCGGCCGACCAGGGCTGCCATGCGGCAGGAATGGGACAGTTCCCGGCTTTCGGGGCCATTGCCCGCTGTTCGAGTGCGCGGGAGATGGCCGGCACCAGCGCCGTCAACTCTGACGGACCGGCAAAGCTGAAGGCGGTCGCGGCTGGATGCCCGGCCAGGTGTGACGTGACCGTGCTGGCCGCGTGGTGCACCGCCAGCATGGGCCGTCCGGCGAGCAGCGCCGCGAAGACCTTGCTCGGCGTGTAGTGCGGTTCGTCGCTCCCCATCAGCAGCGTGGCGTCGGCGTCCATCAGCACACGCAGCGCATCCAGATAGTCCAGGCGCGACGGCTCCTCAGTCACGACATCGTCGACGCCGGCGCGTTGCGCCTCTGGCATGACGCGTGGACGCTGATGGGCGCCGCGCTGGTTGCTCGTGCCGAAGAAGTGCACGCGCACGCGGGCATAGGCCTGCGGCGCCCGCTGCCTGAGATCAGCGAGAGCCATCAGCACGACCCGCAACACGCCCACGCCGGCGGGCAACAAGGTGCCGACGTAGCAGAAGTGCACGCACCCGTCGTCCGGTGCGAACCAGCCGTTCTGCCAGGGCCGTCGGGAGGCCACATCCCGGTCGGCCGGCTCGAACCCGATGGGCAATTCGTCGACCACCCGCGGAGTCAGGCCGGGATACCGGGCCAACGCCTCCTGGTAGGTCCGCGCCGACACGGCCGTCACCGCGTCGGCGCCTGCCAGCGCACGCGGCTCAAGGGTCGTCGCCAGCGCGCGGCTGGCACGACTCCGCAGGTCGGCATGCCCGTCCGGGCCGGTGGTCAGCCCCCAGGAGCCAACCCACGGATCCTGATAGTCCAGCACGAACGGCACGCCGTGCCGGCGTTTCGGTCGCGGCCCCATCAGGGCCGTATAGGTCGGGTAGATCGTGATGAACAGGGCCTGGTAGTGCCCTGACGCCAGCAGCGCATCGGCCGCACGGTACAGCGGAACGAACGCCCGGAGCCCGAGATCGCCAACGCCGGCCGCCCGCGTCAGGCGCGATGGCCACGCAGCCACGCGACGCACCTCCAGCTCGTCCGCCACCAGCCCGGCCAGCCCGGAGTCGAGTCTGGTCTCGTGGCTCTCCGGCGTGACTGTCAGCACCGTCGGTGCCCACCCGACGGCCGCCAGGCGCGGCGCCAGCAGGCGCACGCGATGAGTGCCGGCGCTGCTGTCGGGTGGAAAGTGCGGGCTGACCATCAGGACACGGCGCATGTCACCCGGCCAGGAGGCGGTCGTACAACGCGAGATACTCGCCGATGATCACCTCGTCACTGAAGCGCCGGACGCCCTCCTCCCGACACACGCGGCGGTCAATCGAGGGCAGCGCCTCCACACACCTGGCCATCTCCTCGACCGTTGCGCAGAGAAAGCCGGTGCGGCCATGGTCGATGCCCTCCGGCATGCCGCCCCGACTGAAGGCAATGACCGGCGTGCCACACAGCAGGGCCTCAGGAAGGATGACGGGGAACGGCTCCTCCCATTCGATCGGCGACAGCAGGGCGGCGGCGCTGCCAAGCAACGCATTCTTGTCGGCATTGCCGACCGGGCCGATGTACTCGACGAGGCGTCCGTCCATGCGGGGTCGCAGTTCCTGCTCGAAGTACGCACGCTCTTCAGGCAGCGTGGAGATGTTCCCGGCAATCACCAGCCGGCGCCCAAGCCGCTCTGCCACGTCAATGGCGGCATGGGCGCCCTTGCAGCGCTCCAGGCGTCCCAGAAATGCCAGCGGCGCCGTTCGCGCGTCAACGTCGTAGCGGGGGGCATACAGGTCTGGCCGCGCGCAGTTGTAGATGACACTCCACGCCCCGCCACCAGGCGCTCCTGTGCGACGAATGGCGTCGCTCACGGCGGTGAAGTGGAGACGACGCGCACCAGCGCGCTCAGCCAGTCGCATGTTCGCCGGGTTGACGCGACGCATGTAGGTCTGGACCTTGGCCACGTCCGAGCGGAAGATGCCGGCCAGATAGGCCAGTCGTCCGAAGTTGTGGACCACGTCGAAGCGGTCGCCGCCCGTCCAGAAGCGACTGGTCACCAGCGCCACGTTCCGCAGGTTGCTCCAGCGCGTCCACTCCCCCTCCCGGCCAAAGGCTTCCAGCGTCGCGCGTGACGAGGACCCGGGCGCGGCCCAGAGCGTGACCTCGTGGCCCCGTTGACACAACCCGTCCGCCAGGTCGGACACCACGCGCTCGATGCCGCCGTAGTGCTCGGGCGGGACCTTGATGAGCGGATCCATCAGCAGCAGAATGCGCATTCACATCACCCGTTCGGTCGCCGCCACAAGCGCCTCGCGCTCCTGTGGATGCTCCCAGTGCCAGCGGCGACGTGCCGCCTCCCAGGAGGCTTCGCGTGCCCGTGTCAGGGCGGCCCGGTCTGCCACCCAGGCGGACAGCCCATCGGCCAGCCGGTCCACCGCTCCCTCAGGAAATCGCACGCAGGCGTCGCCGAGGCTGTCGGCCAGCGTCCGCTGTCCCTCCGTCTCTGTCAGCACCAGTGCCAACCCCGACAGTGGATAGGTGAGGGCCTTGTTGGACAGCGCCAGGCCACGGTTCCGGGGCATGCGGGCCTCTGTCGCCAGGCCAGCGTCGCAGTGCCGCCCGTCCTCGGCCATGGCATCGGGATCAGAGGGCGCATGGACGCAGAGCCGCAATGCTGGCGCCACGCGCGCGGCGTGACGGCCCAGCTGCTCCAGGTATCCGGGCACGCCGGAGCCCCGCACGTGCAGTTCGCACAGTCGCCCCTGTTGCAGCCGGCCCGTCGCGGTCGCCACGTCCTCGAGGCCTCGCCCCGGGCTGATGGTCTGGCTGAACCAGTAGAGCTTCAGCGGTCCGCTGGTCGGTTCCGGGGGACGCCCCCAGGCCAGAGGAAACACGTTGTGAATCGGCAGCACCGGCAGATGGAACTCCGCGCTGACCGCCTCGGCAATCGCTGCGCTGCCTCCGGTCAGAAACGCCGCGCGAGGCGCCACCTCCGCCATGACGAGGCGGGCAAGCGCGTCGTGGCGCGCGCCGGCCGCGCCAGCTTCGCCCTGGGCACAGTGCAGGTCCTCGAAGTCGATGCCGCACGGAGTGCCGCTCTGTGCCGAGGCCTCGGCGATAGCCGAGAGCGCCCCGGTGGTGCCACCGTAGATCACGTCTGTCGGCTCTCGGAGAATGGCCTCGACCAGCGCGCCATGTACCCGGCTGAACGCCTGTACGACAGCCCAGTGTGGGCGGACGGGAGACGGCAGCGACAGCAACCGTTCGGCCACGCGGTGACGAAGTGCCGTGACCAGCCACCGTGCGGGAGCCGCCTCACGACGAACCTCCACCGGATCCCACCGCCACCCGTGCCGTGCCTGGAGCGCGACGTCGTAGGCCCCGGCCCACGCGGCGTTCGGCGTGTTGACGACGCGGACATCCCAGCCAGCCCAGGCAAACGCGTCGGCCGCTTTCACGGCACGCGGACAGGTGGCCAGGCTGCCGGCTGCCACGACAGTGACCCGTCGAGGACGGGTCACGGGCCCAGCCTCGGCCACGAGACGGCCAGCCGATGCGCCAGTTCCGCGCCGCCGACACTGTCAAGCATCAGAAACCGCCGCTGTTCGTACCGGCGCCGGCTCGGGCAGGTGAACGCCTCACCCACCGCAAACCCGTCGCTGAAGTACCGGGCCACGCATGCCGCGGTCTCGTCCGTGAAGTCGAGACCCGGCCGACCGTTCGGATAGGCGAACAGTTCGGGTGCGACACCCAGCCACTCGGACAGCATGGTCCGGCTGCCCGCGATCTGGCGCTCCTGCACGTCGGCCGGTGCGGCAGCGAGGATCGGATGGTCCACGGTGTGGGCCCCGATTTCGACGAGCGGATGTGAAGCAAGGGCCTGCAGTTGCGCCACCGACAATGGGGCGAGCGGATGTGCCGCATCAGCGGACATCGCCGCTGCGTCCACGGCACGACGCCACGCGTCGTACGGCTGGCCCTTGAGTTGGTCCACGCGACCGGAACCGGCCTGCATCTCCACCGCGTCGTACCAGAAGTGCTCGCGCCGCGCAATGGGACCGGTGCACACGAACACCACGGCCGGAATCGCGTACTGCTCGAGCACGGGAATGCCATGCGTCAGCACGCCGGCATACCCATCATCGAAGGTCACCAGAACCGCGCGCGGAGGCGCCGTCTCCGCCCCGGCGGCAATGCGGAGGAAGCGTGCGCCATCAATGGGCGTGCAATGCGAGCGCAGCACGGCGCAATGTGCCGCCAGTGTGGACGCACGCACGTGCAGTGGCCCACCAGGCGCGCCGGCATCCCGTGTCTCATCCGCCAGCACTCCGTGATAGGCGAGGACCGCTACTCCCGGGAAGGGTGCGTCGAGCAGGCGCCTCCGGTAGACGCCCAGTCCGGCCAGCGACCGCTTCAGGATGTGTCCAGCGCGCATCACGCCACGGGTTTGCGGCAGCAGATTCCGACCAGGACCGGAAATTTCGGATCCATGACGTCCAGTTCGGCCGTGGTGAGTTCTTCCGTGGCCAGTCCCATCACGGCCGCTGTCGCGCTCAGGCAGTTGCCATAGGCGCGTACGGTGACGTTGCAGCCCGGCCAGACCCGCTCCGCCACCACCTGCCAGCCCTCGGCGCTCAGGTGCCAGTAGTCCTTGCCGTCGCCGTTCATCTGGCCGAGCACCGCTGTCGTGCCCAGGACCACGCCGCCCGGCCGGACCACGCGCAGAGCCTGCCGGAGGCACGCGTCGAGATCCCGAAGGAAGGACAACGTGTTCGGCAGGATGAAGCAGTCGTAGTGGTCATCGGGAATGATGGTGTCAGCCGTGGCCAGGTCGCAGCACCACGTCGGATGGAACTGCGGCTCGATGTCGATGGTGTCGGACCGGCGCACCTGGTGCCCGTAGCGCCGTGTGATGTCACCGACCTGGACCTCCAGCACATCTCCGGTGATGTCGGCGCGATGGGCATCAAGGAAATGGGCCAGGTAGTACCGGTCGACAGGGGTGCCACGTTCGAAGCCGAAGTACGACGAGAACGGATGGGTCCGTCGCAGGTTGCCCCACCACGGAATGGGCAGTCCACGCAGTACGCATCGTGCGCGTGTGGTCCAGCGCGGGCCCAGCCACGTCTTGAGTCTGGCCGTCAGCGGCATGAGGTGTAGAGGCTGAGGTAGTCTGCGGCCACGTCGTCCATTGAGCGCACCGGCGTGATGGCCGCGCGCCACAGGTCAAGCTGCCCGCGATTGGCCGCCAGGGTCCGCAGGGTCGAGGCCAGGCTGCGCCAGTCCCCTGGCGCCACCAGGGCCCCGGTCACGCCGTCATGCACAACCTCGAGCAGGCCGCCAATCCGCGTGCCGAGCACGGGCGTCCCGACGGCCAGCGCTTCCAGCGCCACGGTCGGCCCGCCCTCGAAGGTCCGCGAGGGGCAACAGAGTAGGTCGATGGAGGCCAGGTAAGCCGGTACGTCGGCTGGCGCCAGCGGTGCCCCGAAGGTGACCCAGGCATCAGGCCCGACAATGCGCTTGAGTTCGGTCGCGATGGCCAGATCGGCGGTATTGGTCACCGGTCCGCGGAACTCGAAACGGATGGGCGCCGAGCGGCCAAGCAGGCGCACAGCGCGCGCGAGATCGTGCACGCCTTTGATCGGGTCGAAGCGCCCAAGATACGCCACCGTCATCGGGGCCCCAGCCTGGCGCATGGGTCTCGGCGGGGCGGCGGCCGTATCGATGCCCAGACGATTGAGTACCACTCGACCATGCCCGCCGGCCTGTGCCGTCACCATGGTTCTGGCGGCCTCGGTCAGCACCACGAAGGCGTCAACCGCGTCCAGCATGCTCCGCTGCTGCCGCAGGTTGCTGTCGATGAACGCCGTCATGCCAAGCGCGGTGCCCACCGGGCCAGGCACCAGCCCGAGGGCTCGCCCCACCAGCGGAGGGATGGCGCCGACGACATCGGCTGCCGGCCGCGGCAGTCCGGACGCCTGGAGCGCGCACCCGGCACACGTGAACGGACCCGCCGCACCGTCGCATGCCCGGCTTCCCCATCGCATGAGCGTACCGCGCTGACACAGGAAACCCAGGCTGCCCGCATGGGTGGTGACGATCACGCGGGCACCCGCGTCGCGAGCCGCCTGGATCTCGTGCGGCCCCACACCGGTGACGAACGTATGGACATGCACGACGTCCGGACGTTCGCGTCGCAACCAGGTGTGCAGACGCTCGGCCCCCCGAACCGCTACGCGGTGTCTCGCCTCTGCGCGACTGGGCTCGCCCGCGATGGGATAGCGATAGACGGGCACGCCTTCGTGCAGGTACACCCGCTCGGTGGCGGTCTGCGCCGCGTCCGGGGCAGCGACCAGCACTTCATGCCTGGCGGACCGGAAACGCCGGGCCAGCGCCGCCACGTATCCTTCGGTGCCTCCAAGCGACTGCGGGTAGTACCACCCGCAGAGTTGAACGATTTTCATGGGGGAGCCGTGGCCTCCGTCGTCTCAGGCGCCGGTGAGCATGGAGGCGCCGGTGCGGGTCGACCAGTCGGCACGCCGGCAGGTCAGGCCGTCGCTGGCCACCAGCGCGAACGGGCGCCACGGAACATGGGGCGGCAGGATCTCGAACTCGAAGGCGTCGTATACCTTGTCCGACAGATGCGTTCCCGGGATGCCGAGCCACGTGTGCACGCGGTATTTGCCCGGGGCAAACGTCGGTGCCGGAATGGATACGCGGACGGCACATGCCCGCTCCTCCGGCAACTCCACACCTCCGTCATCGGCGCTGGTCACGGTGCAGAGGGGCGTCCCTTCTTCCGAGCAGACCGTCAGACTGAAGGTCAACGCGTTGAGCGCACCCGCGCCCGTGTCGTCCATGACCAGGTCGGCCTCGAACACGAGCGGTTCGTCGGCGGGACAGCGCCCGGTCGCCCCATGCGAGCTGAGGAGTCGCAGGCCATCCACCAGCGCGTCCCCGCCGCCCTCCCGGGCGTGCGCGCGGAAGGTGCCCAGCACATCGTCCGCGCCAAAGCTCGACCGGTACCGCGCCACGATCGCGTCGATGGTGCCCGTGTCCACAAGCCGGCCACGCTCCATCAGCAGCCCCTTGCTGCAGAGACGCTGCACCGCCTCCAGATTGTGACTGACGAACAGGATCGTTCGCCCCTCGCGTGACACGTCCGACATCTTGCCCAGACATTTCTTCTGGAACTGCGCGTCGCCAACCGCCAGGACTTCGTCCACAAACAGGATCTCGGGTTCCATGTGCGCCGCCACGGCAAAGGCCAGGCGCACATACATGCCACTCGAGTAGAACCGCACAGGTGTGTCGATGAACCGCGACACCCCCGCAAACTCGACAATGGCGTCGAACTTCCGGGACACTTCCGCCCTGGACATGCCAAGGATCGCCCCGTTCAGGAACACGTTCTCCCGTCCCGTGAGCTCGGGGTGGAAACCGGTGCTGACCTCGAGCAGGGTTCCCACGCGACCGCGGATGATGGCCTCTCCCTCGGTGGGTGCGGTGATGCGGGACAGCACCTTCAGCAGCGTGGACTTGCCGGCCCCATTGCCGCCGACAATGCCGACCACCTCGCCGTGGCCCACATCGAAGGTGATGTCCTTGAGGGCCCAGAGCTCGGTGGTCAACCCATCTGGCCCGACCTGGCCTGACAGGCGCCTGAGGAATCCCTGCGTGGCCTGGGAAATCCGTCCCCGCAGCGTCCCGTTGTGGCCGGGCTCGGCGCCAATGCGGTAACGCTTTCCGAGACCGCGCGCCTCGATGGCCAGACTAGAGGACATCGGCGAACGTGCCTTCCATCCGGCGGAAATAGGCCAGGCCCGCCACCAGCACTACGGCCACCGCCGCGCACGAGACATAGGCCATGGCGGATGGCAGCGGCGTCCCGAGCAGCGCCCAGCGAAAGCCTTCAACGACGGTGGCCATCGGATTCAGACCGAACAGCGGCCGCCACTGCTCCGGCACGAGCGAGGCCGGATACGCGATGGGCGTGGCGAACATCCAGAACTGGATGGCGAAGGGCAACACATAGCGCACATCGCGGTACTCCACATTCAGCGCCGCGAGCCAGATGCCGGCCGCCAGTGCGGTCAGTGCCGCGAGCAGGATGAACGCCGGCAGCATCAGCAACGCCGTCGGCGGGAGCATCCGGTACCAGGCCACCTCGATGACCAGCATCATGCCGAGCGCAATCAGCAGGTCAATGAGCGGCGTGAGCACGGCGGCAGCCGGCACCAGCAGACGCGGAAAGTACACGTGCGTCACGAGCCGCTGGTTGCCGACCAGCGATGCGGCGCTATTGCCCACCGCTGTCGAGAAGTAGGTCCACGGTACCAGCGCGGCGAACGCAAAGAGTGGATAGGGTTGACCGTCCGACGGCATCTTCGCGAGCTTGCCGAAGAAGATGGAAAACACGACCATCGCCATGAACGGCTGCAGGATGGCCCACGCAGCGCCGAGCACGGTCTGCTTGTACCGGACCTTCGCGTCACGCCACACGAGGAAGTACAGCAGTTCCCGATAGGCCCAGAAACTGGCCATCTGGTCGCGCAGCGACCCACGCCCTGGGCGAATGGCGGTGGCCGCAGCAGACGGCAGAGGCACGGCAGTGGAGACGGCGTGCACAGTGTTACAGGAGACGCTGACGGACGATGATCGTGTCGTTGGCCAGAATCGGGTCCGTCATCTTGACCTGGACTTCCACCTTCTTGCCGTCGACCACCCGTTGCACTTTGACCCCGCGCGACGAGCCGCGGTCACTCACACCCCCGGCCAGCGTCAGAGCCTGCAGCACGGTCATCCCCCGCTCATAGGTGAAAGCCCCGGGCGCCTTCACGAATCCCGAGACGAAGAACCGCTCTGCCTTCGGCACGAAGATCGTGTCGCCCTCTCGAAGGGTGACATTCGACGTCAGCCGGCCGGTCTGCAGCTCAGCCAGACTGACCGTGACCGTTTCGGAGGCCTGCCCTGGCACAACTTCTTTTCCGGCTGACGGATCCGCAGACCTGAGAATCAGCACATCGCTTCCCGCGGCCGACGTGGTGTAGCCGGCCTGGGCCAGCGCCTCAATCAGGGTCATCTGTCCGGTGAGGGGATACTTGCCAGGCGTGCGGACTTCGCCCACGACGAAGAGGCTCCGGCTGCGGTACTGCTCCACCTCGATGGCCACCTGCGGACGCCGCACGAACCCTTCAGCCAGTCGTCTGGCCAGTTCCTCTTCGATCAGCCGGAGCGTCCGTCCGGTCGCCGACACGCGACCAAGAAACGGGTACTGGAAGGCCCCATCCGTGTCGACGCGGAAGGTCCCGGTCAACTGCGGCTCGTCGAAGACCGTGATCTTGAGTACGTCCTGGGACCCGACCACGTAGTCGCGGTTGTCAGCCGAACGACTCGCCCCGGACGCGCCACCTTGTGGCGCCGGCGCCGCTGCCGTGCCCTGTGGCGCGGTCTGCGCAGAAAGCGTGACACTGGCCAGGAGGAAGAGAGCGAGACCTATACGCTGCATCTGTGTTACCCCAACGTGAGGATGAGGGACGCCAGCACGCGCCGGCGGGTATATGCGAAAGCGGTGATCGACGAACGGCGATGAGCCCATTCGTAGGTGGCCGTGATGCGTGTGGTCCGCGAGGCCTGTACGCCGACGCCACCTCCGACGACCTCGTTGTCATCCCGGCGCTTTGCCTGATTGCGGGACGGGACGCCCGGATAGTCGAGCGTCTGCAGCTGAGCATTGGCAAGGAGTTGCACAGGACCCAGCACACGCTGCTGAATGTCGACGCCGTAACCTTGCTGCAGGAAGTATGGCTGTTCCAGCGAGATGTTGGTATCGCGGTTGTAGCGCACTTGCACACGCGTGGTGCCAAACAGCGAGAACGACAGGTCCACGTCGGACGCGTATCCCTCGAAGGGCACCTGAGCCGGGCCGGTATCCAGCTTGTGGTACGCCACGGTGGCGCGACCGCTGATCACCGCGTCAGGCGAGAACGACAGCCCGATGGTCGCCCGGGTGTCACGCAGGTTCCTGTCGGGATCGGCAAACCTGTCGCGGGACGCCATCCCGTCGATGGTCAGGATGGTAAGCGGCGTCACCTCGTACCTGGCGCCCACGCGGACGTTCTGGGCCTCGTGATTGAGCGAGCGCGAGAGCTCCAGCCCGCGGAACGTCTGTCCGGCGTCGTAGTCGATCTTCTCGTCGCCCACAGATGCCTGCAGGGACCCGCGCGGCGTGACCGCCCAGCTCAGGCCGACACTGCCTGTGAGTCCTCGGCGCTTCGACCGGAGGTCCACCTCAAAGCCCTGTCGCTCGCGCGCCCGCTCATATCCCCCGGACACGAACGGCGTCACGCGGGCCAGTGGCAGATCGATGCGGAGCGACGCGCGTCGATTGATGGAACGCTCGCCTTCGTACCGTTCGAAGTAGAGCGCATCGGCGCCCCCACTGACACTCAACCGGAAGTAGGGGGCCGGAAGCGTGGCGTCCACCCTGCCGGAGAACGTGCCCACCCTGTCTTCGCGCGGCCTGGCCGGGTCGTCGAACACGTTGCTGTCCAGACCGACGTCGCGCAAGGAGATCACGGGCTTCCAGGAAATAGGCCCCGTCTGCAGTCCGTCAGCAGTTGCCTGTGCCACCCCGGGCGTCGGTCGCGCCATGAGGATGGCAAAGGCGCAGAGGCTCACCCACCGCGTTGGCCGCATCATCTCAGCGGACTCCCGCCTCTGGCGTGAAGTGACCATCCCCGTCAGGATCGATCTCGAGGAGGACCGTGCCATCGGCGTCGTAGGTCAGGCGGCGCGTGGCGTGCCCGACGTGCGCATCGTCGAGCAGGAGCTGTCGCAACACCCCGTGGTCGAACAGCTCCCACGCATCCATCTGACCGTCGCGATCCGTGTCCCGTTCCGTGCGCAGCAACTCGCCAGCCGTGTAGAACTCCCGCCGGTCAATCCGCCCATCGCGCTGCGTGGCAACCTCGACGCGCGTGTCCTGGCCGTCCTTGTAGATCCAGCTGTCCTCGACCCCGTCATTGGCCGTGGACGCCCCGAGCTTCGTCAGGGCGCCGCTCTCGTCGTAGTACTCCCACCGGTCGATGACCAGATCCTGGTTGGTGTCCCCCTCCAGCCGCACCGGCTTCCCATGCGCCATGAAGGTCCGGACATCGGTGGTCCCGTTGTGGTCGTAGTCGTAGTCGAGCCGCACCAGCTCATGGGTCTTCGGATCGTAGGTCGGCGTGACGTCTCGGGGCGCGGAACAGCCCCAGGACACCAGCATTGTCAGCAGCAACAGGCGCATCGGCACAGGAAGAGACAGCTTCGCCCTCTCAGTCACGGCGCGTGGGCGCATGGCTGTCGCGGGCCGGATGGGCCACGCACCTCGGGGACTCTTCCTCAATATCGGCACGGTCTCCCCATCACGATACCAGTGGCCCAGCCCTCTGCCCACCCGCATGCCCCTCTGTTGGATCCGGATCCCGATCCGATAAGGGTCCATGTGAGTGTTCTCTGCACATTTCCGCACGCCGCCCGTCCCCTGCTGAAGTGGGCAGGCGGCAAGCGCCAGCTCCTTCCGGCCATCCGCCCGTACTACCCCCAGTCGTTCGACCGCTACATTGAGCCCTTCTTCGGGAGCGGCGCGGTCTACTTCGACATGCTCGCGACCGGGCGACTGGACGGGCGTCGGGCCTGGCTGCTGGACGCCAATCCTGACCTGGTGGGGTGCTACCAGACGCTCCGGGACCGAACGGACGAGGTCATCGAGGAACTGGCCCGCCTGGAGCGGAGCCATCTGGCGCAGGGAGACGCGTTCTACTACGAGGTTCGGGACCTTCGCTTCAATCCCCGCCGGGCAGCCGCTCCTGGCGCCTACAGCCCGGACCTGGCCGCCATGCTGATTTACCTCAACCGGACCGGCTTCAATGGCCTGTTCCGGCTCAATCGGCGTGGTGCGTTCAACGTTCCGGTGGGTCGGTACACCAACCCGACCATCTGCGACCCAGCCCACCTCCGCCAGGTGGCGGCCGCCCTGGGCGATGGCCGGGTGCGATTCGAGGGGGGCTCATTCGAGGTGCCGCTGGCGGCGGCCGGCGCCGGGGACTTCGTCTACTGCGATCCGCCGTATGCCCCGCTCAGTACGACTGCCAGCTTTGCCAACTACACGGCAGCCGGGTTTGGGCCACGCGATCAGGAACGACTGTTCCACCTGGTGGTCAGTGCCGTCGAACGAGGCGCCTCGGTGGTGCTGTCCAACTCGAGCGCGCCTGAAATCGTGGACATGTACGACTCGATCGAGGCCCGCCGCGCCGGTCTGGTGCTATCCCTGGTGCCCGCCCGCCGTGCCATCAACTCCCGGGCCGCGTCCCGTGGGACGGTCAACGAAGTGCTCGTCACGACCCGGACGGCCCTGCCGGACGTGCGACCGACGCCCGCCGTCGCAGCATTGCGCCGGGCCCGCAAGAGCGCCTGATCTCACCCCCGGGGCCGGTGCGCCAGCAGCGCCTGCTCCACCAGCGGTTCCAAACGGGCCCCGATGGCCCGGCTGGAGGCCTCCTCCAGAAACCAGGACCGCGCCGCAGCCCCCCGGCGCAGGCGCTCTGCCGGGTTCCCGGCCATCTCGGCCAGTGCGTCCGCCAGGGCGCGAGGGTCCCCTGGCGGCACCAGCCAGCCTCGCGTCCCTTCCCCCAGCAGGGCTGGCAGATCACCGACCCGACTCGCCACCAGGGCACGCCCCATGGCCATGGCGTCCAGTGCCTTGGCCGGCAACTGACTTTCCGCGAAAGGAACGGCCAACTGCGGCACAGGCACGGCATCCACCGCCGCCAGCAGGGCCGGAATCTCCTGGTACGGCAGCGATCCGACGCGGTGGCACCTCGGGCCAAGTCGCTCGGCGCAGGCCACATACGGCCCCAGATCCCGCGGCCCCGCCAGCACCAGGTGCCAGGCCGCCGCTCGAGGGTCGTCCAAGGCCTCGCACAGCACCTCCAGCCCCTTGTGGGGCTGTGGCGTCCCCGCGAAGAGGAGCAGCGGCGCCGCTGGAGGCAGGGTGAATCGCTGCCGGAGCGGTGCCTGACCTGACTGGGTGGCCGGGTCGAACACGGTCTCGTCCGGCCCGTGGCGCACGATCGTGCCGCCGTAGCGTGTCCAGAGAGCGCGACTCGAGACGGTGACGGCATCGGCACAGGCCACGAAGGGATGGAGGGCGCGTGTGTACTTCCACGCCGTCGAATGCCGCCAGCCACCAATCAGGTCACGCCGGATGAACGCCGGCCAGGTGGCACCCATCGGCACCCATTCGTCATCCTCCACATCCAGCAGGAGCGGACGGTGCCGGCCGAAGCCCGAGGCCAGCAGCGCTGGACCGAAGCTGCCCACCAGCGGCTTGAAGCCGTAGATCACATCGCCCGTGGCCATCCTGGCCAGGCGATGGATGGCGGGCAGCACGTCGGTCATGTCCCGCGAGCACCTGATGGTGCGGTAGTCGAAGAGGTCGCGGTAGGGTTCGTACACGCCCTCGCCGTGGAGCAGGCCCAGCACCTCGATGTCGTAGCGGTGCTGCAGAGCCTGAGCCAGCGGAGCGGCACGGCCAATCGGATTGGCGTGCAGGTCGTGCACGAACAGGCTGATGCGAGTCATCCGCGCCGGTCGACGCGCACCACGATCTGATTGGCGAAGAGGTTGGGCCAGAGCCGGTGCAGGCCGAAGACGGTGACCCCGTTGCTTGGCAGAATTGCGGCGTCCGGCAGGCCCAGACCAGTCAGCCACTCGCGAAAGTCAGGCAGCGACCAGAACCGGACGTGTTCACCGGGAAAGACGGCCCACTGAACCGGGAAGCGGCCGAACAGCAGCCGGAGCCGGTGCGGGAAGTAGGCAATGTTGGGAAAGGTGAGCCACAGCGTGGTACCGGTCAGCGCCCAGGCCTGTCGCAGGAGGCCTTCAGCATCGGCCACGTGCTCGATGACCTCGCTCATGATCACGGCGTCGAAGGGGCCGGCCGTGGCCACGGCGTCCAGCGTTCCGACCCGCACATCAAGGCCGGCCGCCCGGGCTCTGGCCGCGCCGGTCTCGCTGACATCAAGTCCGAGCGCCACAACGCCTTTGCGCTCCCGCAGATGGCACAGCAGCACACCGTCCCCGCAGCCCACGTCAAGCACGCGGGCACCGCGAGGCATCCCCTCTTCAATCAGGAGGAAGCGGGGATGCAGGCTGCCTGGATGGCGGTCGTTCCAGTAGGCGTCATAGTCGATGGCGCGGCCATTGAAGCCGGCCGGGCCCACGGCACCGGAGATGCCGCGCTTCAGTTCGAGCCAGCTGAACCAGGCCGAGACCAGCGACCGTTTCAGAGCCGAATCACGCACGCGGTGCCTGCAGGGCGCGCCACGAAGGCGGCAA
>JAKFYA010000022.1 GCA_021731095.1 Acidobacteriota bacterium
GAGGCGTGGCAACGAAGCCTGCAGGCCGGCCGTGTAGGGATGGAAGGGCGAGCGGAAGATGGCGCGCACGTCGCCATACTCCACCACCTGGCCGGCGTACATCACGGCGACCCGGTCCGCCGTCTCGGCCACGATGCCGAGGTCATGGGTGATCAGAATGACCGCCATGCCGAACTCGGCCTGCAGCGTCTTGAGCAACTCGAGGATCTGTGCCTGGATGGTGACGTCGAGGGCCGTGGTCGGCTCGTCGGCAATCAGCACGGCTGGTTTGCAGACCAGCGCCATGGCAATCATCACGCGCTGCCGCATGCCACCCGACAATTGATGGGGATACTCGTCGAAGCGCTGGGCGGCAGCCGGAATGCCCACGCGCTCCAGCATCTCGATGGCCCGCGTGCGTGCCACGGCGCGCGACACCCGGTCATGCAGCATCACGCTCTCGGCAATCTGATCGCCGCAGGTGAACACCGGGTTGAGCGACGTCATCGGCTCCTGGAACACCATGGAGATCGACTTGCCGCGGATGGCACGCATCTCGGCGTCCGGCAGGGTGAGCAGATCGCGCCCCTGGAAGAGAATGCGTCCTCCGACAATGCGGCCTGGCGGCGTCGGGACCAGCCGCAGGATGGTCGCGGCCGTGACGCTCTTGCCGCTGCCCGATTCGCCCACCACCGCCAGCGTCTCGCCAGCGGCCACATCGAACGACACGCCATCGACCGCCCGGATCACGGCGTCATCCGTGACGAAGTGCGTCCGCACGTCCTCAAGGCTCAGCAGCGGCGTGCGGCTCATGACCGTCCTCCGACGCGGCGCGGGTCGAGGGCATCGCGCAGCCCGTCGCCCAGGAAGTTGAACGCCATGACGGTCAGGAAGATGGCGGTGCCAGGCACGAACAGGAGCCATGGAAACGAGGTCAGGGCCCTGATGCTCCGCGCCTGGTTGAGCATGTTGCCCCACGACGCGGCCGGCTCCTGCACGCCAACCCCGATGAAGGAGAGCACCACCTCGCCCAGGATGTAGCCGGGAATCGAGATGGTGGCCGCCACGATGACGTACGACATGGTGTTCGGCAGGATGTGCCGGACGACAATGCGCATCCGGCTGAAGCCCAGGGCCTCGGCGGCCGTGACGAACTCGCTGCGGCGCAGGGACAGCACGAGGCCGCGGATGACCCGGGCCAGGCTGGCCCACCCGATGAAGGCAAGGATGGCGACAATGCCGAGGTAGACCTGCTGGCTGGGCAGGTCGATGGGGATCACCCCGCGCAGCGCCACGATGAGATAGAGCGACGGAATGCTGAGCAGCAGCTCCGTGGAGCGCATGATGAGCGTGTCCGGCAGGCCGCCGAAGTAGCCCGAGATCCCACCCAGCAGCATGCCGAGCGAGAACGAGATGGCAATGCCGATCAGGCCGACTGTCAGTGACACCTGTCCACCGAACAGGGCGCGCGACAGGACATCCCGACCGAACGAGTCCGTGCCCAGGAGGTAGATGTGGCCCGGCGCGTCGACACCGAACAGATGAACCCGGGCCGGCACCAGTCCGAGCCAGTGGTAAGGGGCTCCATTCACGAAGAACCGGACCGGGAGCGGGCGTGTCGTGTCGTCCTCGTAGCGGAAGGCGCCGGGGTCGGCCAGGCGCGTCGCGTAGACGAACGGGCGCAGGTGCCAGTGGCCGTCGGCGTCAATCCAGCGCAGGGACTGGGGCGGATGGAAGTAGCGCTCGCGGTCCATCTCCTCGGCGGTTGAGGGGGCGACCATCGGGGCGAGCAGGGCCAGCAGATAGAACAGCGTCAGCACGGCTCCGCCCACCAGTGCCAGAGGACTCCGGCGGAACTGTCGCCAGAAGACGCGCAGGGGCGACTGGGGCGCTGCCGCCTCGGCGTCATTCCACGGGTCGGCCGCCGTGGAGGCCGCCGCTGGTCCGGACGGCTGCTCAGTCATAGGTGATGCGCGGGTCCACCGCCGCCAGGAGCAGGTCGGCCACGAGGTTGCCGGCAATCAGCACGCCCGACGCCATCAGCACCGAACCCATCACGAGGTACTGGTCCTGGGTCAGGATGGCGTCAAGGGTCAGCCGGCCCAGGCCGGGCCACGAGAAGATGATCTCGGCCACGAAGGAGCCCGACACCAGCGCCCCCAGCGTGTAGCCGAACAGCGTGATCATCGGGTTCAGCGCGTTTCTGAGAGCGTGCTTGTACACCACGACCCGCTCGTCGAGCCCCTTGGCGCGGGCCGTGGTGACGTAGTCGAGCCGCAGCACATCCAGCAGGTTGCTGCGCATCTGCCGCATGCGGCTCGCCAGCGGGATCAAACCGACCACAAAGGCCGGCAGCACCAGATGGTGGGCGATGTCGAGCACCTGCCCGATGCCGGAGAGGTCGTCGTAATCGAGCGAGCGCATGCCGCCGACGGGAAACCAACCAGTCCGGGCCGCCAGCATGAGGAGTAGCAGCCCTGACAGGATTTCCGGCACCGACAGCCAGATGAAGGCGACGAGCGAGAGCAGCCGGTCGAGCCATGAATGCTGGCGCACGGCCGCCCAGATGCCCAGCGGCACGGCCAGGCCCCAGGTCACGGCGGCCGAGGCGATGGCCAGGAGCAGCGTGTTCATCAGTCCTTCGCGCAGGACCGTGAAGACCGGCTGGTGACGCGAGAACGACTCGCCGAAGTCGAACCGCAGCACGATGTTCCGCAGGTAGAAGCCGTACTGCACGTACCAGGGTCGATCCAGCCCGAAGTTGCGTCGCATGGCGTTCAGGGTCTCGGTCGAGACGCCCGGGTTTTCGCCCATCTGGCTCAGGAAGTCGCCTGGCGCCAGTTGCAGCAGGAGAAACGTCAGCAGGGAGATGCCCAGCAGCAGGGGCACCGTCTGCAGCAGTCGCCTGAGGACGTAAGTGCGCATGATGAGGTCTAGCGCGCTCCGTCTTTCGCCTTCACGTAGACCGTTTCGATGTCTCGCACGAGGACGTGGGGCAGGGCCGTGGGCAGCATGTTCCCGAAGCGGTTCGACACCGGCACCCGGTTGAGCTGCGTCGGCAGCCAGATCTGCCACGCCTGCTCGTTGACGATGTCCTGCACCTCGTTCCAGGCTTTCTGCCGGACCGGCAGCTCGGGTCTGGAGACGATGACGTCCATCAGCGCGTCAATCCGGGCCTCCTCTGGCGTCTCCGGCTTTGGCTGCTCCACGTTCCAGTTGTGACTGCGACCGCCGGAGCGCCACACGTTCTGACCCATGCCGGGGTCTGGAGGCACGCCGCTCTGAAGGCCAAGGAGGATGGCGTCGTACTGGAAGTCGTCGTGCAGGTTCGAGATCAGGGTGTTGAAGTCGACCGGCGTCAGCACCGCCTTCACGCCGAGCTTGGCCAGGTCATCCCTGATGAAGTTGGCCATGGCCACCCGGAGACGGTTGTCCCCGTTGGTCTTGAAGGTGAAGGTGACGGCGTTGCCCTTGTCATCTTCGATGACCCCATCACCGTTCCGGTCCTTCCAGCCCAGGCCGGCCAGCAGAGCCTTGGCCGCCGGCAGGTCGTAGTCGTACTTCTTCACGCCGGGGTAGTACCAGTCCTTGATGTTCGGCAGCGACTGCGACCAGTTCTTCACCGCGTGGCCCAGATACACGCTCTTGATGATGGCGTCGCGATCCACGGCCATCGACACCGCGCGCCGGAAGACCGGGTTGTTGAACCAGGCGTACTTCATGGCGCCCACCTGGGGGGTGCCGACGGTCTTGCCGGGTGCCGCCTTGCGGATCGGATTGAGATTGAACCAGAAGAAGTTGGTGGCCAGGCGCGGACCCAGGGTGTGGAGGGTGAAATTGCCCTCCTGCTGGTGCGCTTCGTAGTAGGCGTAGTTCTCCGGCTTCACATTCTCGAGGCCGTCCAGTTCGCCGGCGCGGAACTTCAGGTCGGCGGCATCCTGATCCGGGACCACCAGGAACACCAGTTCGTTCAGGTAGGGCAAGCGCTGGCCCTGCTGGTCCACACCGAACCAGTACGGATTCCTCGCCAGCACGGTCTTCTCGTTCGGGACGTACTGTTTGACCACCCACGGGCCGCTGGTCACAAGCTGCGCAGGCGGTGTGCTGACGTTGTAGGCCGAGGCGAATGTCCCCGCCTTGTAAGCGGGTTCGAGGATGTGCTTCGGGAGGATGCGGACATCGCCGATGAGCGAGGGCACCATGGCGTTGGGCGCCGGGGTCTTCACGACGATGGTCAGGGGATCGGGCGACGAGACCGCCCACGGCTTGCCGTCCATGGTGAGGAGGTCCTGCACCGAGGGGTGCAGCGACGGGTCCTGGGCGATGGCAAAGCTGAAGAGCACGTCGTCGGCAGTGATGGGATGCCCGTCCGAGAACGCCAGACCCTTCCGCAGGTGGAATGTCCAGGTCAGCCCATCCGTGCCCAGCTCCCAGAACGTGGCCAGCAGCGGCGTGTCCTTCTGCGTGGCCTTGTCGAAACCGGTCAGCCCCTTGAAGAGTTCATAGGTGATGTCGGTCGAGGAGGTCTCACTCGCCATGATCCCGTTGAACGTCTTGGGACCCGTGGTCTCTCCGAGGACGAAGCGGCCGCCATACCGTCCCACCGACGGGAGGGTGCGGACCAGTGGTTCGGCCGGCGGGGGCACGGTGTCGGTGTGGGCCTCCTGCTTCGGGGCGCCACCGCATGCGGCCAGCATCCAGCCGGACGCGGCCAGAACGAGAAGCAGTGACGTCGGGCGCCGGCCCGCCGGGCGGGTGCTGAACGGGAGCATCTGTGTGCGCATGGGCGTGTCCGGATTGTAGTTGAGGACCGGGCGATTGGACGGACCCGTCAGGATCGGCTGAAGGTGAGGAGGGCCAGGGCTGAGCACAGGAGGGCAAACCCGTGAAGGACCAGCACCACCTGCCACTGCGTGTAGCCCAGTGCCAGGAGGCGATGATGCACGTGCCGCTGGTCGGGCTGGACCATCCGTCGAAGCGCGGCCAGGACCCCGCGTGTCGCGCCGTCTGGCGAGGTGGCGCCCAGACGACGACCCGCCACGATGGCCAGGTCAGCCAGTGGCAGTGCAAAGATGAGCAGTGGGACGGCGCCCGCCAGGACCGTCGTGCCCTTCTGCCAGCCGGTCATGGCTGTGACGGCCAGGATGAAGCCGATGACGAGGCTGCCGGCATCGCCCAGGAACACCGAGGCCGGGAAGATGTTGAAGGGCAGGAAGCCGGAGAGGGCCCCCGCCAGCGCGATGAGGAGGACCGCCTCGGGCGTGTGGTCGCGGGCCATCAGCACGGTGGCACACGTCGCGGCGGCAATGATGGCCAGGCCCGTAGCCAGCCCGTCCAGCCCGTCCATCAGGTTGAAGGCGTTGGTGACCGCGAGCACCCAGAGCCAGGTCACCAGGGGAGACAGGACGCCCAGCGCGTAAGTCGTGCCGAAGAGCGTGACATGGTTGATGGTGATCCCGGCACCGATGACCAGGGCGGTGGCACCCGTCTCCACGGCCAGCTTCAGCCAGGCTGGCAGGCTGGCCATGTCGTCTGCGGCGCCGACCGCGAACACCAGGGCCGCAGCGGCAATCAGGGGCACCATCGGGCCTGACCAGGCTCCCGCCCCTCCGGCTCCTGGCGGGTCCAGACAGACAAACAGGGCCACGGCCAGACCCGATGCGAGCACCACGGCCATGCCGCCGGTACGCGCCACCGCGACGCGGTGGACCTTTCGCGTTCCCGGCACATCCACCATGCCGGTGGCATGCGCCAGGTGCCGCATGAACGGGGTGAGCGCAGCCGCCAGACACGCCGCCACCACAAACAGCACCGCCAGATTCACCGGGCGTCTCCCAGCAGGCGTTCGCAGACCGCTACGACCGCGCCCGCAGCGCCAGGCAAGGCGGTACGTCGCGCGGCGTCGGCCGCCGCACGCCAGTTGGCTGGCCGCAGCAGGGTAGCCACCTGGTCGGCCACACGCGCCTCGTGCCAGTCGCGCTCCCGGATACTGATGGCCGCACCGGCCGCCACCATGGAGGCCGCGTTGTCCGCCTGATGGTCGTGCGCCGCGCTGGGCAAGGGTACCAGCAGCGCCGGTCGCCCGGCCAACGCCAGCTCGGCCACGGTCCCGGCACCGGCACGCGCCACCACCAGGTCCGCCCAGGCGTACGCTGCTGCGGCGTCCTCGATGAACGGCGTCACGGTCGCAACCGTGCCGGCGTCGCGGTAGGCCTGCTCCAGCCGGATGGCGTCGCCGTCGGCCATCTGGTGTCGCACGTCCACACGGACCCCGAGGCGGGACAGGTCTCCGACCAGGGATGGCAGCCATCTCGCGAAGGACGCACCATCGCGCGAACCTGACAGGACCAGCAGGTGCGCGGCACCTGGTGATGGCGGCGTCAGGGGCGTCGACACCAGCGCGTCGAGACTGGGTCGAACCGGCCAGCCGGTGACGGTCAGGTGGGGAGCCGCCAGCGATGCGCGGTCGAGCCACGGGCTGACACAGGCATGATCCACCACGTGCGCCAGCCACCGGTTCGCCAGGCCTGGCACGGCGTTGCCTTCATGAATCACCGTGGGACGGCCCAGCAGACGCGCGCCCAGGAGCACGGCACCCGTCGCGAAGCTGCCAAAGCCGATCGCGAGCTGGATCCGGCGGTGCCTGAGGGCCCGGTGCGCCTCCGCGATACCGCGCCCGGTCTGTACTGCGGCGGCCGCCAGGCCCCATCCGGCGGCGCGGGCAATCGGTGCGGCCGAAATCCCTTCATAGGGCCACCCATGTCGCGCGGCCAGGGCCGACGCCAGTCCGTCCCGAGGGCCGAACAGCGTGCACTCGACCGTGCCGACATGGTGACGATAGGCGTCCGCCACCGCCAGCGCCGGGTAGAAATGTCCGGGTGTGTCACCGACGGCCAGTGCAATCCGGCGGGTCATGCGCCCGTGCTAGCCTTGTCGCGGCGCATGAGGGTCTCTATCGTGGTCCTGGGTGATCTGGGCCGCAGTCCCCGGATGGTGTATCACGCGCTTGCGCTGGCCGCACGCGGTGTCTCCGTAGACCTGATTGGCTATGAGGGGAGCCTACCACGGGCGGTGGTTGGCGAGCCCCACATCACCTGTCACGTCCTGGGTGGGTCGGTCACTCGCGGCCCAGAGTCAGCCGCCTCTGAACCCCGGCATCCCTGGCGTGCCCATGTGACCTGGCTGGCGCAGGCCGCGTCCCGCGCGCTCCGGCTCTGCTGGCATCTGCCTGTCGTCCTGCTGATCCGGACGCCACGGCCGGACGTGGTGCTGGTGCAGAGCCCGCCGGCGGTGCCGGTCCTCGCCATCGCCTGGCTGAGTGCCAGACTCCGCGCCGCGCGGCTCATCATCGACTGGCACAACCGCGGCAGCAGCCTGGTGGCGCTCCGTCTCCATCCGGGCCATCCGGTCGTCCGTCTGGTGGATGGCTGGGAGCGCTTCTGGGGTCGGCGGAGTGACGGGGGGCTCTGTGTCTCCGCTGCGCTGCAGGCGCATCTGACTGAAGGCGGGCTGGCTCGCGTCCACGTCTTCCGCGACAGACCGGCAGCGCGCTTCCGGCCGCTCTCCGCGGACGAGCGGGCGCCAGTGCAGGCGCGGGTGCTGGGCGCTGTCTGCGACCGTCTGGTCGTGGTGCCGAGCAGCTGGAGTCCGGATGACGACTTCGACCTGCTGCTCGCGGCGTTGAGCCACTTTGCGCAACGCGCGGACGACTGCATTCAGGCGGGCGCCTCGGTTCCGCCGGTCACCGTGGTGCTGACGGGAGATGGCCCGCTGCGAGCCAGGTACGAAGGCCGCTTTGACGCCCTGCAGTCCGACCAACTGCGCGTGCTGGTCCGCTGGTTCTCGCCCGACGACTACGCCGCGCTGCTGGGCACAGCCGACCTGGGCATCAGCGTGCACCGGTCTGCCTCGGGGCTCGACCTGCCGATGAAGGTGTGTGACCTGCTCGGCGCGGCCGTTCCCGTCTGCGCGCTCGACTATGGGCCGTGCCTGGCTGAACTGGCCAGGGCCGATGGCGGGTGCCTGCTGTTCCAGACCGCTGAGGACCTGGCGGCGCGGCTCGTCGGGCTACTCGGTGACGACGAGCCGTCACGCGCGCGGCTCGGCCACCTGCGAACTGCCGCGGCGGCCGCCTCCGCGCAGCGGTGGGAGGACGGGTGGGCCCAGGACGCCTGGCCCCTGTTGCACGACGCATCCCTGTAGAATCGCAGGGCTCTCATGCGTCTTCCCCGCGACTATTACGTCAGCGTCCGTCGCCGCTTCGCCCTGCTCACGCCGCAGGAACGATGGTGGTGGCTCTCGTGCCTTCCGCTCGGTGTGGTGACGGCGGCGCTCGAGACCGTGAGTGGCCTGTTGATCTTCGCGTTGATGGGAACGCTGCTGGGCTCGTCGGGTGGTCGTATCGGGGCGGTGCTCGGAAGCCTGCTGTCGGGCGTCGGCATCGGCGTCAGCGCCAGGAGTCTCACCGCGTTGTGCGCCGCCATCTACATCGGCAAGAACGTGGTCTGGATGGTGGCCACCTTCTACCGGTCGCGGGTCATGGCCGCCCTGGGCGCCAGCCTGTCAGACCGCTTCATCCGGGCCTATCTGACGGCGCCGTACGCCTTCCACCTCCGCCGGAACTACACGGACACCGCCTATGGCTTCACCAGCGGCGTGCCGGCCATCGTGCACATGCTCGAAGCTTTGGTGACCCTGGTGACCGAGTTGCTCGTGGTCGCCGGGCTGTCCGTGGTGCTGATGCGCGTGGCTCTGGTCGAGACGCTGACCGCTGCGGGCATCATCGCCCTGTCGGTGCTGGCCTTTTCGTGGCTCACAAAGGGACGATTCCAGGTGCTCGGCGAGCGCCACGCGACACTCGGTGGGGAACTCGACCGACAGGTGCTCCAGGCCCTGGCCGCCTTCCGTGAAGTCACGGTCTTTGGCCGGGTCCTCACGTTCGCAAGGCGGATTACTGAGGTGGATGCCAGGCGCGTCGCCGCCGCCATGGACTTTGCCGCGCTTGAGGCCGCTCCACGGCTCTGGACCGAGACGGCCTTCATCCTCGGGCTGGCCGGTCTCGTCCTGACGCTCGACGTCTCCTCGCTCTCGCTCCAGACCGTCCTTCCGTTTATCGGGCTGTATGCCTATGCAGGATTCAGGCTCATCCCCGCCGGCCATCGGCTGTCGTATCAACTCAACCGGATCCGGTTCGAGGTGGCGGCCAGCGAGGCGCTGTGTCGGGATATGGAGCGTCTGGTCCCTGTCGCAGTCGCCAAGCCGACGGGTCCGGCGGAGCGGCGGAGCCCGCACGCATGGCGGTCCCTGACCCTCACGGGCGTATCGTTCGCCTATGAATCGACGGATCGCCTGGTGTTGTCCGATATCAGCCTGTCTGTGGCGCAAGGAGACTGTCTCGCGGTCGTGGGCGCCACGGGCGCCGGCAAGTCCACGCTGGCCGATCTGATCATGGGGCTGCTGGTGCCGACATCAGGCGCGGTCCTGGTGGATGGTGTGTCCATTCACGACGACCTGCCGTCCTGGCAACGCCATATCGGGTACGTGCCACAGGCGCCCTATCTGCTCGATGACACGCTCGGACGGAATATCGCCTTTGGTGTGGTGGACGAGGAGGTGGATGCGGCGGCGCTCGCGGCTGCCGTGGAGGCGGCCCAGCTTGGGTCGCTCGTGGCCTCGCTGCCAGACGGACTGAATACCGTCATCGGTGACCGCGGGACCCGGCTCTCCGGCGGTGAACGGCAGCGGGTCTCGATTGCCCGTGCCCTCTATCGGGACGCCAGCCTCCTGGTGCTGGATGAGGCCACCTCAGCGCTCGATCCCGGTACCGAACGCGCTCTCACCGAGGCCATTGATGACTTGCGGGGACGCACGACGCTCCTCGTGATTGCGCATCGTCTCAGCACGATCGAACGGGCAGACCGCCTGATCGTCCTCAACGAGGGTCGCATCGAGGCGGTGGGCACCTACGCAGAACTTCGGGACACCAGCGCCGTCTTCCGGGCCATCTCGGCTCTCGACGCCTGAGCCGCGCTCACCCGACTGCGTTCGGGGCTCAACGGGGCCACAGCCGTCGCCCCAGCTGCCTGAGGCCCGGGCTGGCCACTGGGCGCAGCGCCCGTGCGCACGTTCGCCTGACGGCGGCAGCCCAGCCAGGCCGCGTGTCCGGGTAGGCCTCGAAAGTAAGGTCGCGGGGCGGCCTCGGGGACAGGTCTGGCGTGCTGAGCCACTGGTGAAGCTCCCGATGCATG
This sequence comes from Acidobacteriota bacterium, assembly GCA_021731095.1. GTDB lineage: Bacteria > Acidobacteriota > Vicinamibacteria > Vicinamibacterales > UBA2999 > JAKFYA01. The sequence continues at coordinate 10,227 of JAKFYA010000022.1, forward strand.
AAGGGAAACAACTGATGCTCGGTGAGAATGCGCCGCCGCGCGTCCGCAATGGCCTCCAGGCGGGTTGACCAGGTATCGCTCATCGCGATGGCACGCACCTGCTCCGGTGCCTCGGGGTCACGGATGTCAATGCGGATGAAGGCCTCTGCCGGAATCCACCGCTCCAGTGCCGTGCACCCGTAATAGAGCGGCAGCGTCCAGGCCAGCAGGGCGTCGACGACCTTCTCCGTCCAGTAGTACGGGTTGACGTGGTTCTCGATGGCCAGGGTGTACCGGTACGGCGCCAGACCGTCCCACTTGTCCGGAATCTCGCGGATGCCGCGGCCATACAGGTCCAGTTCGACGCGCGCGGCCTGGAGTCGGGTGAGAAACCGGCGCCGGTCGTCATGGCCGGGTACCAGGGCCGCCGTGCTGGTGATCCAGGAGAGCCCGCGCGGCTTGTCTGGACAGGGCATGGCGATCAGGTCGTCATAGGTCCGTGTGACCCGCCAGGGCAACGCGCCGTGTGAGGCCACATACCGCGGGCCGAGCCTGGTGGGGTCCTGCATGTAGATGCGCGAATAGGCCGGCAGGCCCGCATGGAGGCCGAGGCGATGCGCGACAGGAGGTTCTCCGATGATGGCCCAGACACGGTCCGGTGAGCACCGGACGCGCACCGGTTCGGCGGCGTGGTTCAGGACCAGGACGTGGTCGCAGACCTCGACCGGCTCTTCCGTGAACGTGATGTCCTGCCACTGGAACGAGCCGCCCGGCGTCTGGCGACCGAGATCGGGATAGTCCCATTTGATGATCCGGACCAGCATGCGAGGCCCGACTGTATCACCCGCGCGGCGGGCGCACCGTCGCTGGCGCTACCGGTCCGTTGACGGGCGCGTGGGCATGTCTCCGTCGAGCGCGTAGGCCGCCGACAGCTGACGCGCGACGGCCGTGGCGATTTGCGGCGGCATCCAGACGCCAGGGGGGCCGACGTGCACCTGATCACCGAAGGCGTCCATCGGCAGATAGAGGATGGGCTCGGCAAAGACGCCGTCGGCGTCCCTCCACGGCCGGCTTGCGGGCGACGGCGAGGCGAGCACGCGCAAGGTGCCGCCCCGTGCCCGACACAGCGCCTGCATGCGCGCCAGGTAATGCTCGGCTACTGGGGCCAGCACGACGTCCGTCACCCGGTCCGGCCCCGGGAAGTGAACCGTTGCGAAGCGGCCGCCGGCAAGCAGACTGATCCATCGCAGCAGTGGCTCGGCTGGCACCTCCGGTTCGGCCGGGGCCACCGTAGGTGCGATGGTCAGGTCCCGCCTGGAGAACAGAGGGCGTACGAGCTGATACGGCACCTGCCGCCAGGCGCTGTTGATGGCCATGGTGCCGGGGAGGAGCCAGCGTCCGACGTGGATGGCCGTCAACCGGACATCACGCTTGACCGAGAAGACCTCGGCCACGTGCCGCCGGGTGTGGAAGAGGCTGCAGAAGAAGTCGCTGGCCACTGGCGGCTCGAGGTTCACCTGGAGTGTCTCTGGACGCACCAGGAGAACCGCGTCCTGTGCCCGCGGACATTGCCGGAAGGTCTCCTCAAGCAGGTAGTAACTGCCGGCGATGGAGAGGCCCCCGTTCGAGGTGAGAAAGCGCACGCGGCCATTGGGCTCCGAGCCGGGAGGAAAGAACTGGCGGGCCACGCTGTCGCCGAGATACACGCGTTCGACTAGTGGACCAGGCTGACTGGCCAGAGCCGGCAACCGGTAGACATCACGTTCGAGCAGACTCTGTCCGCCGGTCGCTTCGATCCGTCGCGTGGCCTGGGCATCAAAGATCGCCAGCAGGACGGCGAGTCCGACGCCGAAGAGGACGCACGTGCGCAGGAAGCGGCGCAGGGCGACAGGGGTGGTGACGGATGGGTCGGACAGGTCAGATCCTCGCGGTCGTCAACACTACCATGCAGGTCTGTCGATGGACGCCACCGCGACAGACGCGGTACGCTCACCGGGCCGTGTCGAGCCCCGCACCTGCGTCTCCCGCGAGCCCACTGGAGCACCGCAGGCGTCGCCTGCGCGTGGCGATGCTGGGCTATCCCGGCCAGCGTGTGTCGGCCGGCGGCCTGATCTATGACGCCACAGTGCTCACGGGCCTGCGCGAGCTGGGCGTGGTCGTGGATGAACTGCCGGTGCCCTGGTTCGGCTTCGGCTATGCCCGCGGGCTGGCCGGCAATCTCCTGACACTTCCGACGCTGACAGACTACGACGTCGTCCTGCAGGATGAGATGGTGCACCCGTCGATGGTGTGGCGGAACCGGCGCATCCGACGGGCTGGAATCCCGGTCGTCGCGCTGGTGCACAACCTCACCTGGCGCCAGCATGACGGTCTACGGCGACGCCTGGCTCGTGGCGTTGAACGTGCCTACCTGCGTGGCGTGGACGGTGTGATTGCCGTGTGCGCCAGCACCCAGGACGACGTGGTGCTGACGAGCGGGGTGGGCAGACCGACCGTGGTCGCCCACGCCGGTCGTATCGAGGCGACCGGCAGGCCCAACGAGGCCGATGTCACGGCCAGGGCCACGGCGCCAGGCGCGCTGCGGCTGATTTCGGCTGGCGTCGTGGTCCCACACAAGGGCGTCCACCGTCTGCTGGACCTGGTGGCCGCCATGCCGGCCGGAAGGGTCACCCTGGATGTCGTGGGGAGGCAGGCCGAGGCACCTGCCTACGTACGGGCGCTCCGGGCGCGCATCACGGCGGCCGGGCTGGACGCGACCGTGCGGCTGCACGATGAGGTCGACAGACAGCGGCTCAGTGCGATGTTCGCCAACAGTCACCTCTTTGTCCTCGGGTCGGAGCGGGAGGCCTACTCACTCGCGGCGCTCGAGGCCCTGGGGGCCGGACTCCCCTGCCTGCTGCCCGACGCGGGGGGCTCGGGAGAGCTTCTCGGCGTCGAAGGGAGACCCGGACGAACAGACGGCACGCCTGCTGGTGTTGCAGGCCTGACGCTTCCGGTGGGCGACACGGAGGCCTGGGTGCGCGTGGTCTCGGAATTCGCAGCCGACCGGACACACCTGGCGCGGTGCGCGCTGGCCGCGTTGGCGCGACATCAGGCGCACGGCACCTGGCGCGAGACAAGCCAGGCGGTGTACGAGCACCTGCACGCGATTGTGGATGGTTGGTCGCAGCCCAGGTTCTAATCCAGCCTGGGTGCCCAGTACGAGCCCGGCCTGATGCCCAGCCTTCGCCCCAGCAGCAGCACAGCACCACCAGCGTTCCGCACCAGCGCGCCAGCCCGGCGCCGGTCTGCCTGACAGAACCCGGATGTCAGGTCGGGCGTCTCGGCGCCAGCCGCCCTGGCGCGCAGCCGGGCCGCCGAGCAGACGCGACAGGGACAGGGCCTGTCCTCGGTGATCGTGGTGGCAAACGCGGCATTGGGTACCGCCTCCGGACGGGTCAGCGCGTGCAGCCGGAGGTGCACGCGTGTGGCGTACCCGGTTGCGGTGTCGGCCGGCATCCGGATGGGAAGGGCAAAGCGCAGCAGCCGTCGCGCCGCGTCGCGCGTGAGGAAGTAGGCATAGGCGCCCTGCGCGTACTCGACCGTCCGTGCCACGCGCACGCCTGGCGCCAGCGCCTCGCTGGCAAACGTGGTCAGCGCGCCGTGATCATGGGTGACCGGCGCGCCAGGGATCCACGGGCGGCGGCTGGAGTGGTGTCCGACGAACACCAGATCAAAGCGTCCGCTCGACGCCCCCAGCGCTCGCAGGAGTACCGGCAGACGCGGGCTCAGGTCCACGTCGTCTTCGAGGATCAACGCGCCCGCGTGGGGACCCGCCGCCAGCCGCTCCCAGAGCGCGGCGTGGCTGAGGGCGCAGCCGATCTCGCCGCCGGTCAGGCGTCGCCCGAGCCAGGGTTGAACCTGGAGTGCCTGGTTGCCAGCCAGCTGCCGCACGGCCTCGTCGTCCAGTCCGTGGCCGTTGATCGCCTCGACCCGCTCGAACGGGACCCCGAGGCGCGTCAGCTGGGTCGCCATGTGCTGCATCCGTGCAGTCGAGGCGGCCAGATTCAGCACCCAGACGGGCAGGTCAGAACTGGAAATAGATGAAGCTGCGTCCACCGAGATCTCCCATCCAGAGAATGACGAGGATCAGCGCGTAGTAGGCCGGCCAGCGCACCCAGACTGGTGCGGCGTCCCAGCGCCGCACGGCCTCGTGTCGCGCACCCAGGTGCTCCACGCCCAGCATCAGGGCGATCAGCAGGCCGGCAATCAGGAGGTGCCCTTCGCGTGAGAGCGAGAACATGCGGAGGATATGGTCGGGATCCGGGCAGGCAAACAGGGGGCCCGTGCCAAGGCGGGCCAGCAGGGCCGCCGCGTCGCCGAGGGAGGCGGCCCTGAAGAAGAGCCATGCGAACGCGACGAGCTGAAAGGTGACGACCATGGCCAGACCCCTGCGCACCGCTGGATGCCGGTCAAGGCCCGTGAGGCCCGCCACGCGGTCACGCGTGGTCGAGGTCAGCCGCGCGACGACCAGATAGAGGCCGTGCAGCGCTCCCCAGACCACATAGGTCCAGTTGGCGCCGTGCCAGAGGCCGCTGAGGACAAACACGACCGCGACGTTGCGGAGGGATGCCAGTGGTCCGACCCGACTGCCTCCCAGAGGAATGTAGACATAGTCGCGGAACCAGGACGACAGTGAGATGTGCCAGCGGCGCCAGAACTCCTGCACCGAGCGCGACTCGTAGGGACGATCGAAGTTGAGCCCGAGGTCAATGCCCAGCACGCGGGCCGCACCGATGGCCGTATCGGAATAGCCGGAGAAGTCGCAGTAGATCTGGATGGCAAAGAGCCAGGTGGCCACCACGACCCAGCCGCCGCCGTAGTCGCCCGGTGTCTTGTAGACCAGATCCACGATGAGCGCCATGCGGTCTGCGATCACCATCTTCTTGAAGAGGCCCCAGAGCATCAGGCGAAGGCCGTCAAAGACGCGGTCAGGGTCGAAGCGCTGGGGCGTCCGGAATTGCGGCAGCAGATGCGCGGGGCGCTCGATCGGTCCGGCGACGAGCTGAGGATAGAACAGCACGTACAAGGCATAGAGGCCGAGGTGACGTTCTGCGGGGAACCGGCGCCGGTAGACCTCGATGGTGTAGGCCATCGACTGGAACGTGTGGAAGGAGAGGCCGACGGGCAGGACCCAGGCGAGCACGGTCAGGTCGTAGTGCCAGTGGAGCGCCGTGGCCACAGTCCGGATGTTCTCGTTGAAGAACGCGGCGTACTTGAACGCGCCAAGGATGCCCAGGTTGGCGGCGAGACTCACGACGAGCAGCAGGCGCCGCCGGGTGCCCTCTGCCGCCTCGATCAGGCGAGCGGCCGTGTAGTCGACCAGGATCACACCCAGCAGGACGAGCAGGAAGCGCGGGATGAAGCTGGCGTAGAAGAGCGCGCTCACCGCCAGCAACATGGCCCAGCGGACGCGGTGCGGCAGGACGAAGTACAGCGCGGTGGTGACCGGGAAGAAGATCAGGAACGAGAGCGAATTGAAGAGCATGTCCGGGGGCGTCTGGCCGCAACGATAATACGCGGTCAGAGCAGAGGCGGCGCGCTGAGGAGGGCCAGATCTTCTTCGCTCAATGTCCGGTTCGCCACCCGGCGGTAGTGCGCGCGCAGCAGGCGCGCCGTCGAGTCCCAGGAAAATGCGGACGCCCGGCTCCGTCCTCGCGTGGCCAGCGTGGCACGCAGCCCGTCGTCCAGCCAGACCCGTGCAATCGCGGCGGCCATGGCCGTGGTGTCCACGGGATCGAAGAACAGGGCCGCCTCGCCCGCCAACGACGGAAGCGACGTGACGGCCGCGCAGGCCAGGGGTGTACCAGCTGCGAGACTCTCCAGGACCGGCAGCCCGAAACCCTCGAAGCGTGAGGGAAAAACCACCGCGCGCGCGAGGTGGTACAGGCTCCGCACCTCATCCGGGGCGACGTGACCGAGCTGGCGCACCTGGGACGTCAAGGCACGATCCACGATGCGTGCGTCAATGAGGCGGCCATGTGACGTCGGCAGACCGCAACAGACCAGGGGCACACGCAGGCCCTCCCGGTCTCTCAGATGGACCAGCGCCTCGAGCAGGCCGAGGTGATTCTTGTGGGGCCAGGTCGCCGCCGGGCAGAGCAGGAAAGCGTCGGGGAGCGCCAGTCGCTGGCGAACGGCTGCCAGCGTCGAGTCGTCCGGGCGCACGCCCGCGTCATCGGGCGGCGCATTCGGCACCACCACGACGCGGTCGTCCGGAAGGGGGTAGGCGTTGAGAAGGTCACGTCGTCCCCAACTGCTCAGGGCGATCACCGTGTGCGCCGCCGTGCAGAACTGCCGGTAGTGCGCCGTCCGCTCGGCCAGTTCCGTGGGTCGAAAGCAATCGGGCAGGTGCAGATGCTGGAGATCGTGGGGCTGGTAGAGGCTTGGCACGTCCGTGAGGAAGGCGGACTGCACGGAGAAGTGCATCACGTCGATACCTGCCCGTTCGATCGTGCCGTCGGAGCGAGGCACGTAGGCCCAGGATGGGCCCAGTCGCGCGCGCGCTCGCCGGACGAACGCCCGCACGCGCCGTCCACGGCGTGGCGGCGGGGCCAGGAGGGGTCGGCAGGAGCCGCCCAGGAGAGGCCGAATCCATCCGCCGGCCTCGGGTGTGATGAGGAAGTGGTACTCCTCGGGGCCCTCAAGCGCCGACAGGGCCGAGGCCAGGCCGGCCATCACCTGCTGCACCCCGCCATGCTGGCCGTCATGGAGGCGCGCGTCGAGGCAGACCCGGAAGGGTGACACACGAAAACGCTATCATGCTGCCCATCGCATGACCGACCCGGCGCGACTTTGCATCGTCACCAGCGTGGCGCCCCATCGCGTGGTCGCCCAGCAGCGGGCGGTGGCGAGCTGGAAGCGGCTCGGTGCTGAGGTGCTGTCCCTGAATGCGGCAGACGAGCTCCGTCTCCTGGCTCCGCAGTTTCCCGAGGTGCAATTCCTGCAGGCTGCGCGTGATGCGCAGACGTTTCTGGGGCGGCCGTGCGTGTTCATCCGTGACCTGATGCAGGCGGCTGCCGGGAGCGGCGCGACCGTGTGCGGTGTGGTGAACAGTGACATCGAGCTGATCGATGCGCCGGGCCTGCGCGCGATGCTGGACGCGCAGACGCGCGACGCCCTCGTCATTGGCGCCCGCGTCGACTACGTACAGGGCCAGCGCGAGCAGGGCACCGTCTATCCCCTCGGGTACGACTTCTGCTTCTTCAGTCCTGATGCAGTGGCGGTAGTGCCGGACGAACCGTACTGTCTCGGCGCGCCCTGGTGGGACTACTGGCTGCCGGCCGTCTGGCTGGACGCGGGGCGCCCGTTGAGGCGTCTCGTGTCACAGGTGGCCTGGCATGAGCGGCACCCGGCGGCCTACCGCCCATCGCACTGGATGATGTATGGCGGACTGATGTCCGGGCGATTGATTGACGTCGGGCGGCGGCCGTCACTCTTCCCCAGGTCGATCAATGGGGGGAAGGATCTGATCGCAAGAACAGAGCGGCTGGCGCGCGCGTTACAGGAGCAAATCGAGCGTCGGGCCGAAACCCTCATCTGGCCATGAGTGTGACGGAGGGGCCCGTTCGCCGACGCGCGACGGCCGCTATGGTGATGGCGGCAATCTGCCTGTTGCCGCTGGCTGGTCTGAAGGCGGTGTCTCTGGGACTGGTTGCCACGCGGGACATCCGGCAGCTTGTCGTGCCGTGGATGGGAGGCCCGGCGACATCGGTTGCGGGCCTGATGCTGGTTGGGCTGATGGCCACGTGTGTCCCGCTCGCGCTTGGCGCGCCGCTCGCACGGACGTCCTGGCCCGCCCGCTGGTGGGCGGGCTTCCTGGCGGCCGGTACGCTGCTCGTGGGTCTGTATGCCGCGGGCGTGGGACGTGGCCTCAGCGTGTCCATCGGCGCCGTGGCAGCGGCCGGGGTCGCTGCGGCGTGGGTGCGCAGGGACGGTTGGCCGGTGGCGCGTTCCCGCGTCGAGCCTGGACACGTACTTCTGGGTGCGGTGATGGCCGGGTTGCTGGTGGCCGCGATGGCGCACACGCTGGCGGGACCCACCATGGCCTGGGACGCCGTGGCTGTCTGGTTGCCAAAGGTGCGTGGCCTTGCGTCGGGGGCTTCGCTGGCGGAGCTGGCGCGCCCGACCTATCCCCCGCTGGGTGCAATGGTCTGGTCCGTGGCGGCATCGGTCGGCGGAAGTGAAGCAGCAGGTCGTGGCGTGCTGGCGGCGGCGGCCCTCGTGGCGCTGCTGGGGCTGACCGACCTGGTGCCGGGCCGGTTGACACTGGCGATCAGCGTGCTCGTCTCGGCCGTGGCCGTCGTGTTCTTCGGCCTCGACGCGTTTACCAATGGTTATCAGGACGCGCTGCTGGCGGCGGCGGCTGGCATGAGCGCCGTGGCGCTGATCGTGTCGTTCGACCAGGCCACTGACGCCGTGTCACGGTGCCGGCATGCGGCACGTGGCCTGGCGGCCGCGGGCGCACTGGGGCTCATCAAGAGCGAGGGGGCCGTCTTCGGCGCGTGTCTCATGCTGGCCTATCTCCTCGTGTCACTGGCCTGGACTGCACGCGGGGACTGGCTCGGCCTGTTGCGCGCCCTCCGCCTTCCGCTCGCGGGCTATGCCGGTGTCGGACTTCTCTGGCCCGTCGCTTTGCTGGTGCATGGCTTTCCTGTATTCGAGCGACAGGAGGGCACGTTCTCGGCGGCTGGTCTGCTGGCCGTGCCGTGGCGCCTCGCCGATCGTCTTCCGACCATCGCGTCAGCCATGGCGGCACTGCTGGGAGACGGGAGGCGCCTGACGCTGCTTGCGGCCGTGGCCCTGGCCGCGAGCGCCGCCGTGCCTGGCCTCTGGCGGCATGGCGCTCCACGAGCACATCGGGCGGTGCAGTTTCTCGGAGTGGTCAGCCTGTTCCATCTGCTGTCTGTGATCGTGATGTTTCTGGCGACGGAGGCCCCACTGGCCTGGCATCTCGACACCGCACTCCTGCGCCTGTTGCTGCACCTGCGGTGGATCGTGGCGGCTATCGTGGTCGTGGTCGGTGTGGAGGTCATCCGCATGGCCGGAGGCGAGGCGTCCTCACGCCGCTGATCGTGAGGGGGCGCCGCGCGTGACCCCCAGGCCGACCAGCGGCGCCTGTCACCGGCTCGATGGAAGCCCGGACGGCGTGATGAGTCTGGCGGGATGGCCTGGCGCTTCGCAGGCCCCATCGGCGGGTTCAGTGGCGAGCGGCAAGGCGGCGAGGAGTCCGTACTGTGCGGCGTAGGCCCTGGCGATGCCGGTTCCCAGGCATCCCCTGGCGCCCTGGCCTGCAGCGCCGACATGGATACCGTCCCCCAGCGCATCGTGGTTCACATACAGCAGCTCTGCATCGAAGTGCCGCATCGGGTCGGTCCAACGCCGGTCATCGGGCAGAGGTGCCGCGAGCACGCGCACCGAGCCGCCATGGCTCCGGGCCAGGTCACGCAACCGAGCGAGATAGTGCCGTCCTACCAGAGATAACCTGACAGTCCCCACGGTGTCTGCCGGCACCCGGGCGAATGGATCCATCGCCAGGCGTGTGTCGAGACTGCGTGGCGGTTGTCGCCACGCCGCATTGGTGGCCAGCAGGCCTGGCATCAGCCACCGGGCCACCTGGGGGAGAGTGATAGCCGGATTGTGCTGAAGCCACCAGACCTCGGCCATCTGGGCCGGGGTGTGGAAGAAGCCGCTGAAGTAGGTGACCGCCGAGGCAGCATCGAGCGTGCCTCGCAGCGTTTCAGGACGGCAGATGACGACGATGTCCCGTGCGCGCGGACATGCCCGGAACGCGTCCTCAGCCAGGTAGTAGAAGCCCGCCATCGTGATGGCGGCATTGGTCGTGAGGAAGCGGACCTGCCGGCTCGGCTCTCGTCCGGTCGGAAAGAACTGGCGCGCCACGCTGTCGCCGATGATCAGCTGGGTGACCGAGGTATCAGGCGTGCGGGCGTGGGTCAGTGCCGTGTAGACCTCACTGCCGATGAGGTTGCGACCTCCCGCGCCGTCAATCCGGGCCCGCAGGCCTCTGTCGACGGTGGCGACGAGCAACACGAGCGTCAGGATGAAGCGCGTCGCGGTCCACGTGGTCACGTGCGGTATCCTACCGCTCCTCATGGACACGCCGGGCCGCAGGCTCACCATCGCCCTCCTGCATCTCGACCTCGGCTTCGGTGGGGCTGAGCGGCTCATGCTTGACGCCGCGCTGGAGCTGGGGGCGCTCGGCCACCGGACCGCGCTGTTCACCAGTGCCATGAATCCGGCCCGGACCTTTGACGACGCGACGAACGGTTGTGTGGACGTACGCGTCCGGGTGTCCCGGTTACCCGCGGCTATCGCACGTCGCGTGCGGGTGCCGTGTGCCGTGGTCAGGATGGCCGGACTGGCTGCGGCGGCCCGGCGTGAGCTGGCGCCCGACCTGGTGCTGTGCGACCTGGTGCCGCAGGCGATCGCCGCTGTGCGTCGTCTCGCGCGGGCACCGGTCCTCTTCTATTGCCACTACCCCGACGCGTTGCTGGCGCCGCCAGGCGGTGTGGCCTATCGCCTGTATCGCTGGGGACTCGACGCGCTGGAACGGCAGGGCATGGGATGCGCGGACGGACTGGCCACCAACAGCCAGTTCACCAGGCGTGCCATGGGTCTGCAGATGCCGCGCCTCGCGGCTGACGCCGTCCCGGTGGTCTATCCCGGCGTCGACCTGATGCGCTTCGGGCAGCTGCCGCCCGTGCCCGAGGCCTGGTCCGACGGTGACGAGGTGGTCGTGGCGTCGGTGGGACGTTTCCACCCCGACAAGGATCATCCGCTCGCCGTGTCCGCATTCGCCGCCCTTCTGCGGCAAGTCCCTGACACGCTCCGGCGGCGGCTACGCCTCGTGATCAGCGGGGGCCTCGATGCCACCAGACCCGAAGAGCAACAGGTGCGCGCCGCCCTGGCCGAGCGCATTCGTGCCTACGGGCTCGGCGCCCAGGTGGCTCTGCTCGTGTCGCCGACGGATGCGGCGCAGCGGGAGCTGATGGCTCGCGCGTCACTGGTCCTGCACACGGCACCGGCCGAGCACTTCGGGATGAGCCCGGTTGAGGCGATGGCGGCCGGGCGTCCCGTGGTGGCCGTCGCCCGCGGGGGACTGCTGGAAACGATTCGTGATGGCGAGACCGGCTTTCTCCGAGAGCCGACGGCAGAGGCCCTGGCAGGCGCGCTGGCCACCGCGTGCGCCGAGCCGGCGATGGTGGTTCGCATGGGACGACAGGCACGCGTGGATGCGCAGGTCCGCTTCAGCCGGCAGCGCTTCGGCCAGCAGCTGCACGAGTCGGCGCTGGCCGCGTTCGACCGTGGTGCCACAGGCCACCGGCCTTACGGCGTGTAGGCGAAGACCCGGACGAGGGGCGGCCCACCGGGGCGGGTGCTTTCGTCATGGACAGGCTGGAAGCGGACCAGCGCATCGAGCGGGACCGCCGACTCTCCAGGCTCCAGCCCGACCAGGGCGTGCCTGCCTGGACCACGGGACCGGAGCTGCGCCTCGGCCGCTTCGTAGGTGGCGTAGCGATCCAGTCTGGTGATCTCTTTGTAGGTGCGGCCGTCACGACCGGTTCGCTCCACCCAAGTCACCACCCAGGAGCTGTGGCGAGGCTGGACGGCCCGACCGGCAAAGGTCTGGAGGTGGACCGCCATCGACCGGTAGTACGCCGGATGGAAGACCCAGGTGCGGACCAGCGTGCCTCCGCCGGTCTTCTGGTACATCGGCTCGGCAAAGTCCGCCGCGCTCAGACCGACGAGTGCGGGCATGCCGAGGAGTCGCCCGCGGAGGCGGCCGTCGGCGCCGTCGCTGGTCCAGCGCATGGCCATGTCGTCATCGACCATGACGTACCGCGCGCGCTTGGCGTCCATCCACGCATGGGCCGCCACCGGCGTGACTGACGTGAAGAAGGCGGCCGCCTGGTCGGCGCCCTCCTGGGTGCCGTTCGACATGGGGACCCGATGCGCCAGTGCGGTGATCCAGTAGCCTTGGTCCCAAAAGGCCATCACGCTGTACTGTGCCCGTGGCATCGCGTCGGCGTCGTACCGCGCCAGGTACAGGTCTCCCTGAGGAAACGGCTCGGGTGAGTGCGTGCGCAGCCATGTCAGGGCCTGCCACCAGGCCGGGGTCGGCCCTGAATCCCGACTCGCCGTGGCGACGGCTTCCGGCAACGTTGGCGCGACGAGCACGGCCAGCGCGAGCGGAGCGCCCAGCAGGTGCCAGCGTGAGGGTCTGGCCCGGGCTGTCCACCAGGCGAGGACGCCGGCGGCCGCGGCACCGGTGAAGAGGGCGAGCATGGGTGCCAGGTAGTAGCCGAAGCGCGTCGCCTTGAAGGTCGCGGCCAGGACCCAGAACAGCCAGACCCCGAGCAGGAGCCTGTCTGGCTCTCTTCGTCGCCAGGCACGCCACGAGACCGTGGCAGCGGCAGGAATTCCCAGCAGGAATGGCGCGCCAAACATCGACAGGGGCGCGGTCAGGGATAGCCGGTCTCCCGGCCAGAGCAGTGGCCGCAGCTCGAGAATGGACGAAGGGGCACCGCCCGGGCGCAGCCGGGCGAGGTCGACGAGCCAGTGACGACCCAGGTCCGGCATGGCCAGCGCGATGAGTCCACAGCCGGCCACGCCCAGTCCCAGGGGGAGCACCAAGACGGTGGCGCGTGGCCACCCGCGGCGCGCAGTCTGGTCCGCGAGGGCGACGAGCAGGGCGGCGAACAGGGCCACTGCGACGAGGGACGAGACCTGGAGGCCCCATCGATCGAGCTGGCGGGGCTGGAAGGCGAGCACAAGTGTCAGCGCTGACAGACCGGTCCTGCTCACGCCAAGGCCCAGCACCCGTACGTCGGCCCAGGCTGGCGCCTGGCGCCAGGCCCAGGTCAGGACCCAGACGGCCAGGGCGCCCAGCAGAAAGGGCGCGCTGGTCCAGGAGAGGTAGTAGGCGCCCAGGCCACACCCGGCGAGCCACCACGGGATGGCCCGGGTCGGGTCCGTCACGGCGCGACAGAGAGCCAACAGCGTAGCCTCCACCAGCACCACCTCCAGGACGTGGTGGTCGGTGAATCCAAGCTGGGTCCGTTCAAGGAAGGGCCCAGGCATCAGGGCCATCAGCGCGGCGGTGAACAGGCCGGCCTGTCGGCCGAACACCTGTCGACCCAGCAGGTAGCCCAGGCACACCGCGACGACCGCCAGCACAGGGGGGGCCAGGGCCGCCACGGCCTCTACCGTGCCCGTGGCCGGATGGCCGAGTCCAATCGCCAGGGCCGCCAGGGCGACCAGAAGGTCGAACAGGGGGGCGATCGCGACATGTTGCCCGTCGATCAGGGCATAGGGGTCAACTGTCAGCCGGTGGGGGAAGTTGGCCACCAGATGGGTGACCGCCCGGAGGTGGTACCAGCCGTCATCCTGAAACCGGACCCAGCTCCCCCCCATAACCCGGTCCCAGGGCAGCCAGACCCGGAGCGCCAGTGCGGCGCTGCACAGGGCGAGCAGGGCGAACCAGGTGCCGGACGACCTCCCGTCCGCGCCGCTCGGGCTCGGGCTCGGGCTTTCAGCCGGGGACGACATGCCCGAGACGGTACCACAGCGCCATGTGCCGACCCACCCGTGCCTTGCAGGATCCGCAGGTGGTCAGCTAGACTACGGGTTTGCGCAGGATGCCAGGCACCAAGCTGGGGCGTGGCCAAGCGGTAAGGCGCGGGACTTTGGCTCCCGTATTCGAAGGTTCGAATCCTTCCGCCCCAACCACCTCCCGAGCGGATTGCTGACGACGAGCGATGAAACGACCCCACGGCGACGCACTCATGCCCACGGACTTCGGGGACCTCAAGGTCTTCACCGGGTCCGCTCATCCCCAGTTGGCCAGGGAAATTGCCGAATTTCTTGGCATTCCGCTGGGGCAGGCACGTCTGCGGCGGTTCCCGGACACGGAAGTCTCGTTTCAGATCGACGAAAATATCCGCGGCGCTGACGTCTTCATCATTCAGCCCACCTGCAATCCGGTGGACCCGAATCTGATGGAGCTGATGATCATGATCGACGCGTTTCGTCGGTCATCCGCCGCCCGCATCACGGCCGTGGTGCCGTATTACGGTTACGCCCGCCAGGACCGGAAGGACAAGCCCCGCGTGCCGATTTCGGCCAAGCTGGTGGCAAACCTGCTCGGGGCGGCCGGTACGAACCGCGTGCTGACGATGGACCTGCACAAGGCCCAGATTCAGGGGTTCTTTGATATTCCGGTCGATCACCTGTTCGCGGCCCCGGTCATCATTGACCACCTGGCGCGCCAGGGCATGACCGACCTGACCATGGTGGCCCCCGACGTCGGCGGCGCCGAACGTGCCCGCGCCTACGCCAAGCGCCTCGGCGCGGAACTCGCCGTGGTCGACAAGCGGCGGACTGAAGATGGCACGGCCGAAGTGATGAATGTCATCGGTGACGTCAAGGGTCGGACCTGTGTGATTCAGGACGACATCATCGACACCGCCGGCACCATCCAGAAGGCGGCGGCGGCGCTCAAGTCGGCGGGCGCGGCCAAGGTGGTCGCGTGTGCCGTGCACGGCGTGCTCTCGGGTCCTGCCATCGAGCGGATCGAGAATTCGCCGGTTGACCAGCTCATCGTGACCAACACGATTCCGTTGCGCGAGGACGCGCAGCGGTGCAAGAAGATCGTCGTGCTGTCGGTGGCCAGACTGCTGGGCCAGGCGATTCGGAGCATCCATGAGGAAACCTCGGTTTCCTCGCTGTTTGTTTAGGTGGCGGCCAGCAGGCTGCTGAGGTAGGTATGGACGCGATTCTCGAAGCAACGAAACGTGACACCCGCGGCAAGAACGAGGCCCGGCGCCTCCGGGTGGCTGGCCGTATTCCGGCGGTGATCTACGGGGCCCGCACGGGCAGCGCGGCGCCGGTCGGCACGGCCGTGGCGGTGAACCCGAAGGATCTGATGAAGATTCTGCGCTCCGAGTCGGGAGCCAACACCCTCATCAGCCTCCGCAACGAGGATGGCGAGTCCAAGGTGATGATCCGGGAGTACCAGATCGACCCGGTCACCCACCACCTGCTCCACGCCGACTTTTACCAGCTGGCGATGGACAAGGAAATCCAGGTCACCGTGCCGGTGCAGATCACGGGCACCCCGGTGGGCGTGAAGCTCCAGGGCGGCATGCTGGACTTCCTGACTCGCGAGATTCACGTGATGTGTCTCCCGACGCAGATTCCGGAGCACGTGACCCTCGATGTGTCCGAACTGGCGCTGAACGGGTCCATCCGTGTCCGCGACCTGCCGGTCAACGCCGGCTGGCGTGCCGTCACCGAGGGCGACACGATGATCGTGCACGTCGTGTCGCTGAAGGCCGAGGAATCGGCGGCGGCGGCGGCGACCGAGCCCGAAGTGGCCAAGAAGGGCAAGACCGACAAGCCCGAGGAGTCGGCTGCCAAGAAGAAGTAGCGCGTGAAGCTCATCATCGGGCTCGGGAATCCCGGTACGCAGTATCGGGACACCCGGCACAATGTCGGGTTTCTGGTGGTGGACGAGCTGGCGCGTCGCAGCAGTGTGACGCTGGCGCTGGCCCCCTCCCAGATACCCGAGACGATGATCGGCAAGCGCTTCGGCGTGCCGCCAGTGATGCTGGCCAGGCCGCTGACCTTCATGAACCGCAGCGGCGATGCCGTGGCGGCGCTGGCGCGGTACTACGATTGCGCGCCGGTCGATATGCTGGTGATTTCGGACGATGTGGCCCTGCCGTTTGGCAGGCTGCGCGCCCGGACCAACGGGTCGGCCGGTGGGCACAACGGTCTCAAGTCGATTATCGAGCGGCTTGGGACTGCGGAATTCGCCCGGCTTCGGCTGGGCGTGGGGCGCGGTGATACGCGGCGGGATCTCGCCGATCACGTGCTGTCGACGTTCGAGCCCGGGGAACGCGCCGGACTCGACACACTCATTGCCAAGGCGGCGGATGCCGCCGAGATGTTCGCCGTAGAGGGCATCGGTCCGGTGATGAATCGCTACAACCCGGATGTTACGGAGCCGGAGACTCACTGACTCCTTGCCGCACATGCGTGCGGCCATTAGTCCAGAAGGAGACGCATGAATCGGAAGTACGAACTGGTGTACGTCGTCTCGCCCGACGCCACCGAAGAGCAGGTCACCGACCTGCACACGCAGGTCGAAGCGATCTGTCAGCGCCTGGATGGCCAGGTCGAGAAGACCGACAACTGGGGCCGGCGCAAGCTGGCCTACGAAATCGGCGCCCACAAGGAAGGCACCTACGTCGTCGAATACATCCTCGGCTCGGGTGAGCTGATGAAGGAAATCGACCGTCGTCTGAAGGTGTCGGACCTGGTGATTCGTCACCTGGTGGTCCGTGTGGACGAGGAAGAGGGCGTCATCGAGCGCACGCGCGCCCGCCGGACGGTGACCTCGCAGCGCCGCCGCATCGCGCGCGGCCTGCCGCCGGATCGCGCTCCGGGCGAAGGACAGCGTGGCGACGGTGATGACGATCGGGACGACCGGTTTGACGGTCCGGAGGTGGAACGATGAACGGACGACGTAGCGGCCCGACTGGCGGTCGTGGCGCCCGCAAGGGAGCTGATGCGAAGGCGAAGGACGGTCAGCGCCGCCCGATGTTCCGCCGTCGCAAGATGTGCAAGTTCTGCGTCGACAAGATCGACGACATCAACTACAAGGACGCGAAGCTGCTGCTGCCCTTCGTGCCGGAGCGGTCCAAGATTCTCCCGCGCCGCATTTCAGGCACGTGCGCGCTGCACCAGCGCAAGCTGCGGACCGCGATCATGCGCGCCCGCCAGCTGGCGCTGATTCCGTACACGTCCGACTAGGGCGCGGCACCGAGGAACGATCGATGGAAATCATTCTCAGAGAGCACGTCGACCACGTGGGCCGTCGCGGCGAGATCGTCAAGGTCGCCGATGGTTACGCGCGGAACTACCTGCTGCCCCGGAAGCTGGCCCTGCTGGCCACCGATGGCAACAAGAAGCGGGTCGAGCGCGAGCGCAAGATCATGGAAGCGCGCGAAGCCGAAGAGCGTGGTCAGGCGGAGGCCATTTCGGTCCGTCTGCAGGCGCTCGAACTGGTGTTCCCCCGCCGCGTGGGCGATACCGAGCAGCTCTATGGCTCGGTGACCTCCAGCGACATCGCCGACTTCCTGAAGGCGAATGGGTTCGACATCGACCGCCGCAAGCTGGTGCTGCCCGAGGCGCTCAAGACCCTGGGCGAGCACACCGTGGCGCTGAAGCTGCACCGTGAAGTGAGCGTTCCGCTCAAGGTGCAGGTCGTCAAGGAAGTCAAGGGCGGTCAGGCGTAAGCCACCTCCGTATCGCACGATTGGCCTGGGGAGCGGCGTCCTGCCGCTCCCCGGTTCGTCCCGGATCCCGACCGGGAAGCTTTCTGCTAGACTCCTCTCTTTCCGCCTTTTCCCTTTTCCATCTTCGCTTCCATGGCTGATACGGGCTCTGCCGCGGATCGCACGCTGCCGCACAATCTGGATGCGGAGCGCTCGGTGCTCGGCGCCATCCTCGTCGACAACAACGCCTTCAACACGGCGGCCGAATCGATTGATTCGGGCGACTTCTATCGGGACGCGCACCGCCGCATCTTCGATTGCATGGTGACGCTCAACGAGCGCCACGAGGCCATCGACTTCATCACCCTCAAGGAAGCCCTCGGGAAGAGCGGCAGCCTCGACGACATCGGCGGCCCGGCCTACCTGGCGTCGCTGGCGGATGGCGTGCCGCGGGCGACCAACGTCGAGCACTACGCGAAGATCGTCAAGGAGAAGGCGACCCTCAGGAATCTGATCTTCGCGGCCAACAAGATTCTCGGCGAGGCCTACGGCGCCGAGCAGGAATCGGACCTGATTCTCGACGGCGCCGAGAGCGCCATCTTCGCGGTGGCGGACGACCGGCTGCGGTCGGGCTTCGTCCCGATGAAGGATCTCGTCCGCGACAACTTCCCGAAAATCGAGCAGCTCTTCGAGCAGAAGCGACTGATCTCCGGCACGCCCACCGGTTTCGTCGATCTGGACGAGATGACCCGCGGCCTGCAGGGCGGCGATCTCATCATCATCGCGGCCCGCCCATCGATGGGGAAGACCAGTCTGGTGCTGAACATCGCGCAGTACGTCGCGCTGCAGCCCAACATGACCGCGGGCTTCTTCTCGCTGGAAATGTCAAAGGAGGCGCTCTTCCTGCGTCTCCTCACGTCCGAGGCGCAGATCGACAGCCATCGCCTGCTGAGTGGCGCCATCGGCGGCAAGGATTACAGCCGCATTTCGCACGCGCTGGAGAGCCTGAGTGCGATGAAGCTGTTCATCGATGACACGGCGAGCATCGGCGTCATGGAAATGCGGGCCAAGTCGCGCCGCCTCCAGTCCGAGCACGGGCTGAATCTGCTGGTGGTGGACTATATCCAGCTCATGAGTGGACGTGGCCGCTTCGAGAACCGCACGCTCGAACTGGCCTCCATCTCGCGGTCGCTCAAGGGGCTGGCCAAGGAGCTGAACGTCCCCATCGTCATCCTGTCGCAGTTGAGCCGCGCATCGGAATCGCGCTCGGACCACCGGCCGCAGTTGTCCGACCTGCGCGAGTCGGGCGCCCTCGAGCAGGACGCGGACCTTGTCGTGCTCATCTATCGCGACGAGGTCTACAACAAGGATCCGAACAACGAACTGGCCGGCACCGCGGAGCTGATTGTCGCCAAACAGCGTAATGGCCCGACCGGAACGGTGAAGCTGGCGTTCCTGAAGGAACAGACCCGCTTTGCCAATCTCGCGCCCGGCATGTAGCCGGACGCTTCTTCCCGGCAGCTCCCGATGATCCGCAGCACCGTTGCCAAGGTCGACCTCGGCGCGCTCCAGGCCAACTTCCGCGCCATTCGGGCGTTTCTGGCGGCCGAGCGCGGTCCATCCGGCCAGCCGCCACAGGTCATGGCGGTGGTCAAGGCGAACGCGTATGGCCACGGCGCCGAACCCGTAGCGCGTGCGCTCGAGGCGGCCGGCGCGACCATGCTGGCCTGTGCCGACATCGAGGAAGCCGTGGTCCTGCGCAGGGCCGGCGTCGCGGTGCCGATCCTCGTCTTCGGCGCGCTCAGCGTGAGCGACCTGGACGGCCTGTTCGAGTTCGACCTGACGCCCACCATCTCGACGCCGTCTGCGGCCCGCGCGGTCGAGGGCGCTGCCGCGCGACGCGGAGTGCGGCTCGGGTATCACCTGAAGATCGACACCGGCATGAACCGGTTGGGGTTCCGGCACGACAACCTCCGCCGGACCGTGCCAGAGCTGCTGAGCAGCCCGCACCTGCATCTCGACGCGGTCTACACGCACTTTGCGAGCGCCGACGATCTGGAGCGGACGCTGTTTGCCGAGCAGCGCGTCCGCTTCGAGTCCGCCCTCGCGACCGTGCGGTCCCTCGGCGGGAGCCCGGCCTTGGTACATGCGGCCAACAGCGCCGCCACGCTTCGCGACTCGCGCGTGTGGTACGACGCGGTCCGACCCGGGCTGATGCTGTATGGCATCGTGCCACCGCCTCTCGCCGCCACCATTCCCCTGCAGCCGGTGCTCTCGCTCACCAGCCGCGTGGTGGCGGTGAAGGGTGTCCGGCCAGACGAGGGCGTCGGCTACAACTGGCGCTTCACGGCCTCTGCGCCTGCCACCATCGCCGTGGTGCCGGCTGGCTACGCCGACGGACTGGACACGCGTCTGTCCGGGCGGGGCAGCGTGCTCATTCGCGGTCGCCGTGTCCCCATCGTGGGTGCGGTGTCGATGGACATGCTCACCGTGGACGTGACCGGGATGGACGTGGAGCCCGGCGACGAAGTGGTGATTCTCGGCCGGCAGGGAGACGAGCGCTGGCAGCAGATTGACGCGCGGGAAGTGGCGGCGGAAATCGGCACCATCCCGTGGGAGGTCGTCTGCCGGATCGGGACGCGAATCGAGCGACAATACACCTGACATGAAGGCGCCACGGACCGTATTCGTCTGTCAGGAGTGCGGTGCGCAGGCCCCCAAGTGGCAGGGGAAGTGCGACGACTGCGGCGCCTGGAACTCCCTGGTCGAAGAGCGCCCTGCGCCGGGCCCCGCGCCCGGCGGGGCTGCGCCGCCCAACCGGTACATGCACGTCGGCGCGGGCGGCACGGCACAGTTGTATGCCGAGGTGGAAACGGCCGCCGCCAGACGCCTCAGCTCAGGCATCGGGGAGTTCGACCGTGTGCTGGGTGGCGGCATTGTGCCTGGGTCGCTGGTGCTGCTCGGCGGCGAGCCTGGCATTGGCAAGTCAACCCTGCTGCTGCAGGCCGCCGGGCTGTTTGCCACTCAGATGGGCGCGCTCTCGCCTCCGGGCGGCCCGGTGCTCTATGCCTCTGGTGAAGAGTCCGAGCACCAGATCAAGAGCCGCGGTGACCGGTTGGGCGTGGGCAGCGCGCCGCTCTACCTGCTGGCCGAAACCTGCATCGAGCGGATTCTGGAAGAGATGTCCCGGCTCAGGCCGTCGCTCGTGATTGTCGACTCGATTCAGACGGTCTTCTCGCTCAAGTTCCAGTCTGCGCCCGGCAGCATTGGTCAGGTGCGCGAGGCGGCGACGCAGTTTCTCTTTGCGGCCAAAGCGCAGAACATCCCGACCGTGCTGGTGGGCCATGTCACCAAGGACGGCGCGCTGGCCGGGCCGAAGGTGCTCGAGCACGTGGTCGACACGGTGCTCTACTTTGAAGGGGATCGTCACCACTCGCACCGGGTCGTCCGGGCCATCAAGAACCGGTTCGGCGCGGTCAGCGAACTGGGCGTCTTCGAGATGACCAGCAGTGGTCTGCGCGCCGTGGCCAATCCCTCGAAGCTGTTCCTGGCCGAGCGGGCCTCCGGCACGCCCGGTTCGGCGGTGCTCTGTTGTGTCGAAGGCTCGCGGCCCATCCTCGTGGAGGTGCAGGCCCTGGTCAGCACCAGCAGCTACGGGAACGCGCGGCGGATGGCCATCGGCATCGACCAGAGCCGTCTGGCACTGCTGCTGGCCGTGCTCGAGAAGCGGGCCGGTCTGAACCTGGCCGGCGACGACGTCTACGTGAACGTGGCCGGCGGCATGAGCGTGGATGAAACGGCGGCCGACCTGAGCGTGCTGGCGGCCGTGGCCTCCAGCGTGCGCAACCGTGCCCTCTCGCCCAATACGGCGGTCTTTGGTGAGGTCGGCCTCAGCGGTGAAATCCGGGGCATTCCCCAGGCCGCGCTGCGCATCCGCGAGGCGGCGCAGATGGGATTCACGCGCGTGGTGTTGCCAGAGGCCAACCTGGACCCGGCCGACGACCCGAGCGATGGCCGCTGCGAACTGGTTGGCGTGCGCGCCCTCGGTGAAGCCCTCGACGTCCTGCTCGCTTGATTTTCCACCCCGCACGGTTCTAACGTTCGGTCATTCATCCGTCGCCGCCTTTCATATCGTTCGCGGGGGGTTGTCATGGCGTGGTTCTTTCTGG
Organism: Acidobacteriota bacterium; assembly: GCA_021731095.1. Lineage (GTDB taxonomy): Bacteria > Acidobacteriota > Vicinamibacteria > Vicinamibacterales > UBA2999 > JAKFYA01. The sequence continues at coordinate 31,714 of JAKFYA010000022.1, forward strand.
CGCGCGTGTTGTTCATAGCGGCCGTCAGCTACTCGGCCCATCAGGTACGGCCGCTGACGGGCGATGTGCCGAACCTGATGTTCGGCGGAGCCCTGGGAGCACTGATCGTGTTTCTGGAGATCAGGCTCCGCAATACCTCGGTGACCCACATGCTGGGGGCACTGCTGGGGGGCGCCATCGGGCTGGCGCTGGCCCGCACCATTGGTGCGGCCCTCTACTGGGCCAATCTCGACAGCGGCCGCGTGGTGTTCCTGCACACCCTCATCCTGCTCGCCCTGCCGTATCTGGGCATGGTGATTGGGGCGCGGCGCGGCGAGTGGCTGGACCCGGCGCGGCTGGTGGCCCTGTTCCGCGGGTCCGGGCCGCAGCGGCGCTACCGGATTCTGGATACGAGCGTCATCATCGACGGCCGCGTGGCGGACATCTGCGAGACCGGCTTCCTCGACGGCACGCTGGTTGTACCCCAGTTCGTGCTGCGCGAATTGCAGGCCATTGCTGATTCGTCGGATCCGGCCCGGCGGAACCGGGGCCGGCGCGGGCTTGATATCCTGCAGAAGATCCAGAAGCTGCCTGGCGTGGACGTCATGATCTCTGACGTGGATTTCCCCGATGTGCGGGAAGTCGACATGAAGCTGATTGAATTGTCCCTGTCACTGCAGGGCCGGCTTGTCACCACGGACTTCAACCTGAACAAGGTGGCGCAACTGCGGGGCGTGTCGGTGCTCAACATCAACGACCTGGCCAACGCCCTCAAACCCGTGATGCTTCCGGGCGAACAGATGACCGTGCTGATTCTCAAGGAAGGCAAGGAACACAACCAGGGTGTCGCGTATCTCGACGATGGCACCATGGTCGTGGTGGACAATGCCCGGAAGTCGATTGGCAAGTCGGTCGAGATGGTGGTGACCAGCGTGCTCCAGACCACGGCCGGGAAAATGATCTTCGGACGTGTGGCCGAGTCGTCGGCGCTTCCCGGGCCGGCCCCCATCGTGGCCGCCACAGGATCGTAGGCGTGCCGCCGTTTCACTGGTGGCGGACGGTCTTCTTTCTCATCCCTGCCATCAGCGTCTACACCATCGTGCTCGGCACCCTGTCGCTGGGGTCGAGCCTCTTCGAGTCCAGCGGTCACTTCGCGCACTGGTGCGCCCGCGCGTGGTCGTGGCTGATTCTCCGGACGACGGGTGTGGAGGTCACGGTCGAGGGGCTGGAGCAGCTGACGCCCGGGCAGACCTATGTGTTCGTGGCCAATCACCAGAGCATCTACGACATTCCGATCCTCTTCTGGTCGCTGCCGTTTCAGTTGCGCATCATCGCGAAGGAGTCGCTCGGCAGCTTCCCCTTCCTGGGTTGGCACCTGCGACGGACGGGCCACATGCTGGTGGACCGCCGCAGGCCGGACCGGAGTGGCGTGATTGGCTGGGCGAAGCGTCTGACCGCCAACGGTCTCTCCCTCATCGTGTTTCCGGAGGGGACACGCAGCCAGGACGGGCGGGTCGCCCGCTTCAAGGGGGGGAGTTTCCTTGTGGCGCTGCAGGCTGGGCTGCCGGTCGTGCCCATCTCAGTCGTGGGAAGCCGCCACATCATGCTGAAGGGGCGACTGGCCACCTATCCGGGCAAGGTCACGCTGATTGTGCACCCGCCCATCGACACGACCGGCATGGCCGACGACGAGCCGAAGGCGTTTGGCGAGCGGGTGCGTCAGGTGGTGCAGCCGTCGGCCGAGCGCGATGTCGCCTGAGGGGGGGCACACTCGTCCTGGCCCCGGAGCTGGCCGGCATCATCCACCCGGGCGATCCTCGTGGTGTTCGCGCCCGCCTCGTCGGATTAGCGGAAGAGTCCGACCAGCCGGTCGCCTAGCAGGCGCT